>JBBRBX010000081.1:0-27153 GCA_038205395.1 Caldilineales bacterium | reverse complement strand
CATCCTGGCGCAGTTCATTTTTGCGTGCTCGCTCCGCCAGCTCGTTGACCGCCCGCGCTAGCCCCATCAGATTGAGGTCGCCCGCGTTCTTGATCACGGGCACGATTAGCCCGCCCAGCCCATAGGCGTCCATCGGCAGCGCCGTGGCCATGCCGATGTTGTAGTAGCGCTTGATCAGCACGCCTTCCTCCGTGTAGGAGGCGTTGGCGGCGGGCACCTTGCGCAGCCCGGCCACGATAGCCTCGACAAAGTAGGCGGTGAGGGTCAGGTTGACGCCCGCGGCCGCAAACTCTTTTTTGTGCGCCGCACGGTGGGCCAGGACAGCCGACACATCAATGTCCCACATGGTGGTTACATGCGGGGCGGTGAAGGCGGAGGCATTGGTGTTTTTGGCGATGGCCGCGCGCATCCGCGTGTGCTTTACCAACTCCTCGCCCGCCTTGGGCGCGGCGGCAGGCTTGGCGGCGGGCTGTGCCGGCTGTGCTTTGGCGGCGGGCGCCGGTGCGGCAGGCTGTGCTCCTGCCGCGGCCGGTGCGGCAGCGGGCGCTCCTGCCTGGGCGCTTGTGACCTGGGCGCCGGGGGGTGGGAAGGAAGGTTCGACGGTGACTTCTTTGCCTGCCGAGCGGCTGGCGACGGCGCTGAGCACGTCGTACTTGGTCAAGGTGCTGAAGGGACGGCCCGCCGCCACTTCGCCCAGATCGACATTGAAATCGGCGGCGGTGCGGCGCACCACCAGGCTGGCTTCGTCCGCCAGGTCGCCCGGCAGCGGCGTGCGTTCGCCGCTTGCGGCGGCCTGGCCGGCAGCCTGCCCGCCATCTTGTCCGGCATGGGCAAGCACGTCGCTCTTGGTGATCTGGCCGCCCGGGCCGGTGCCGGCTACGGCGGCGAGCGCCACCCCCTTGTCGGCCGCCACCCGCTTCGCCACTGGCGACGCTTTCACCTCTTCGCCGCTTGCCGGCGGTTCGTGGTTGGCGGCGGCGGAGGGCGGCACGGGCGAGGTGGGCTGCGGCGTCGCGCGCGGGGCGGCCGGCGTGGACGCCTGTTCAGCGGCCGGAGACGGCTCAGCCTCTTCAGCGGAGTCCGCCGACTCACCCTCGGCGCCGATCACGCCCAGGACAGCCCCGACCGGGGCCAGCGCGCCTTCGCTGAAATTGACCTTGAGCAGGACGCCGTCGGCAGGCGCCACTACTTCGCTGTCCACCTTGTCGGTCGCCACCTCCAGAATCACCTCTCCGGCCTTGACCGGCGTGCCGGGTGAAGCGCGCCAGCGGCTGATGGTGACATCCTCAATACCTTCTCCCATGTCGGGGAGTTTGATTTCTGTAGCCATAATATCGGTCCTTTTACCGCATCATCTCGACGACAGCGGCCTTGATGTTTTTCTTCCACGGCAGGATCTCTTCTTCCAGCGGCTTAGAGACTGGAATGGAGACCGGGGCCATCCCCAGACGGCGGGCGGGCGCTTCGAGCAGATGGGGCGCTTCCTCATAGATACGCGCCACAATCTCGGCGCCGATGCCGCAGTTGGCCTGCGACTCGTGCACGGCCAGCAGACGGCCGGTCTTGGCCACCGAGGCCAGCACCGTCTCCATATCCAGCGGTACGATGCTGCGCAAATCCACCACCTCAATGTCAAGCCCCTGCTCGGCCTTCAGCTCTTCGGCGGCTTCGAGCGCCTGGAGCAGACAGTAGGAGAAGGTGGCAAGCGTCAAGTCTTTGCCCTCGCGCTTGATGTCGGCCTTGCCGATGGGCACGGTATATTCCTCATCCGGCTCCGGGATGTCGCCGCGCGTGAAGTAGAGCATCTTGTGTTCCAGGAAGAGCACCGGATTCTCGTCGCGCACCGCCGAGAGAAACAGTCCCTTGGCGTCATAGGGAGTGGCGGGAACCACAACCTTGATGCCGGGGAACTGGGCAAAGGTGCTTTCCACGGACGAACTGTGCTGCGAGCCATAGCGCTTGCCGCCGCCGTGCTGGCCGCGGATCACCATCGGCGCATGCACCAGCCCGCCGGTCATATAGTTCATCTTGGCGGCCTGGTTGAAAATCTGGTCGGCGCAGACCAGGAAAAAGTCCATATACATCAACTCGACGATGGGGCGCATCCCGGCCATGGCCGAACCGACGGCCATGCCCATAAAGCCCTGCTCGCTGATGGGGGTGTCGATCACCCGCTTCTCGCCGAACTCATCCATCATATTGCGCGTGACGCGGAAGAGGCCGCCGTAATGGCCGATGTCTTCGCCGATCAGATAGACGCGCTCGTCGCGGCGCATCTCATCGCGCATGGCTTCATTGATTGCCTGAATATAAGTTGTCTTGCGCATGATTGCGTTCCGTTCCTGCTAGAGTCCTGCTAGACCTGGTATACATCGGTGTATGCCTCGGCCACGTCGGGCCAGGGCGCATTTTGGGCAAACTCTACAGCTTCTTCGACTTCCGCCTCGACCTCGGCCTGCACCTTCTGCAAGTCGTCCTCACTCACCCCGCGCTCCAGCAGGAGTTGGCGCAGACGGCTGAGCGGCTCGTACTGCTTTTGCATCTCAATCTCTTCGGAACTGCGGTAGGTCTCCAGGTCGCCCGCCATATGGCCGGCCAGCCGGTAGGTAAGCCCCTCGATAAAGGTAGGGCCTTCGCCGGCGCGTGCGCGCGCGGCGGCTTCGCTGACGGTGGCGTAGACCACTTCCACATCATTGCCGTCGATCTGCACGCTGTTCATGCCGTAGGCCTGCACAAAGGTGAAAATCTCGCTGACCGACGAGGTGCGGCTGATGGGGGTCATTTCGGAATAGCGGTTGTTCTCGCAATAGAAGATGACCGGCAGCTTCCACTTCTGCGCCATGTTGAAGGTCTCGTGCATAAGCCCCTGGTAGAGTGCGCCGTCGCCGAAAAAGGTGATCGACACGCTGTCGCTGCCGCGAATCTTGGCCGCCAGCGCCATCCCGGCGGCGTGCGGCACCTGCGCCGCCACAATGCCGTTGGCCCCCATCAGCCCCAGGCTGGGGTCGACAAAGTGCATCGAGCCGCCTTTGCCCTTGGCGAAGCCGGGCGCCTTGCCCAGCACCTCGGCAATCGCCTTTTTGGGATCCATGCCGCCCGCCAGAGAATGGTGATGGCCGCGATAGGTGCAGGTGAGGTAATCGGTTTTGCGCAGCGCCCAGGCCGCGCCGATAGCATTGCCTTCATGGCCGATGGCCGTATGCATGGCGCCGCCGATCTTGCCCGATTCGGCCAGCTCCAGCAGCGACTCTTCGACCCGGCGAATCAAGAACATGCTGCGGTACATCGGCAGCAGTTGGTCGTTGCCTAACTGCGAGGCAGTGGCGACGACGGCTTGCGAGGATGGCACGCTCGCCTGCATGGAGGGTTTTTCATTCACAGTGCTTCCCCCTACGAGAGATGGATAAAATGAATGCGAGACAGTTAATGGGGGGAGTATAGCGCAATTAGTGCGGAAAGGGCAGTGCGGGTCAATCCATTTGACGCTGCTGTGCGGGCAATCAGCCTGGATTCCGGGCTGATTCTCGCCAAAAACCGGCATTCCTTACAGCCACAGCGGCGCAGATATGCCATTCTGCGGGGTGAAGCAACCGCACGCGTGCCGCTCTCCGTTGCCTGCACCTCCCAGCCTGCGGGCCGGCGCGCACCGTGATTGGCTCGTGCTCGTCCTGTGCTTGACCCGTGCCTGTCGTTCTATACAAGGAGACTCCCATGGATCGAATTTATGTAATGCAGCTTGTGCGCTCATTTCAAATGGGCGCCATCAGCCGGCGCAGCTTTTTGCGTCGCACCAGCGTCGCCTTCGGCAGCATGGCGGCGGCCAACTTATTGCTGGCCGCCTGTCGCCCCGTCACCGCTACGCCGCGCCCCGTGCTCGAAGCCACGCCCAGCGGCGAAGGCGTCGGTACGCCGGAGAGCAGTATGACCAGCGAAGAGGGACTGGTGGCTGAGATGGTGGAGTACGCCGGCCCTGACGGCGAAATGCTGCCCGGTTATCTGGCGCGCCCGCAGGGCGACGGCCCCTATCCCGGCATGGTTGTGCTGCAGGAGTGGTGGGGGCTGAATGAACATATCAAGGATGTGACGCGGCGCGTGGCGCAGGCGGGCTATGTGGCGCTCGCCCCCGATCTTTACAAGGGGCAGGTGGCGACCGAGCCGGATGAAGCGCGCAAGCTGGTGATGGAATTGGACATGGCGGCGGCCGTCACAGAGATCGATAGCGCCGCCGACTATCTGCTGGCGCAAGATACCGTGAGCGGTGAGCAGGTGGGCGTGATGGGCTTCTGCATGGGCGGGCGGCTGACGCTCATGACGGCGCTGCACGATGCGGGCGCGGGCCTTTATGGAGCGGCGATCGCCTTCTATGGGGCGCCGCTGACGCCGGAGGAGGCTGCCACAGTGCAGGCGCCGATCCTCGGCTTGTATGGCGCGGACGACGGCGGCATTGCCGTCGCCGACGTGCAGTCCATGCAGGATGCGCTGACGGCGGCGGGTGTGCCGAACAGCTTCACGATTTACGAAGGTGCGCCGCACGCCTTCTTCAACGACACGCGCGAGAGCTATCGCCCCGAAGCGGCCGCCGATGCCTGGCAGCAGACGCTGGCGTGGCTGGCGCAGTATTTGGGCGCATAACGCAATTAATTTATCCCTCTCGCCCGGCCCGCCACCGATTCACATTGATGGTTACCCCATGCGGGACCGGTTAGCGTGCGGCAAGATGTTTGCCGCACGCTAACCGCTCATCTACAATTTTTCAACCTGGCTCCCAGCGTATATACTCTGAATCTATATTCGGATGCCTATGCAAACAGCCAAGTTATTTCCCAACGGTCAGAGTCAGGCGGTGCGGCTGCCCAAAGAGTATCGCTTTGACGGCGACCGCGTCTATATTCAGCGCATGGGCGAAGCCGTCGTGCTGCTGCCCTATGCGCGCGGCTGGCAGGTATTGTTCGACAGCCTGGCGCAGTTCAGCACCGGCTTTGCCGAAGATGCGGCTCCGGCCTCCGTCCAGTCAGCACGCCCACATGCGGCTTCGCACACCCCACCTGCAGGTCCGGACGCATCATGAGCACGCCGCGCTATCTGTTTGACACTCACCTCTGCCTGCACCTGATCCGCCACGGCGTGGGGGAACTGCGCGACCTCTTTGCCCAATGCACGCCGGGCGAAATCGCCATCTCGTCGCTCACCTTGGCCTCGCTGCGGGCGCGGGCGCAAAACAGCCGCAGCCCCCAGCAGGATCGGCAGGCGCTGGAGCAGTTTGTCCTGCCGCTGGTGGTGGTCGATTTTGACGCCGAAGCCGCGCGCTGGCTGGGCAAGCTGGCCGCCGCCGTGGAGGCGTTGGGCATGGCGGCCGGCCAGGAAGAGATGCTGGCGGCCCAGGCGCTGCGGCTGCAGGCCGAGCTGGTGACAAGCCGCCCCGACCGCTACGCCGCCATTCGCGAACTGCGGCTGCATGCGGTGGGAGTGACCGCCACCGCCCCGGCCATTGTGGCCGCCCCGGATGCGGTGGCCCCGACAGCGGACTCGCCGTCACAACCGCCACCGGACAGGCCATCACAGCCCACGCCGCGCCGGATTCGCATGGCGGGCAGCCATGATTTTACGCTCGACCTGCTGGCGAATCGGCTGCACGCCCACGACCCCACCCTTTCCCTGGCGCTGGAGAGCGTAGGCAGTCTGCGCGGGCTGCTGGCTTTGCAGCAGAACACGGCGCATCTGGCCGGCTCCCATCTGCTGGACGAGGAGACGGGCGACTTCAACCGCGGCTATATCCAACATCTGCTCACGCCGCTGGGGGTGCGCGTGGTGCTGCTCGGCTATGTCGAGCGCGAGCAGGGCTTGATCGTGGCCAAGGGCAATCCCAAATCCATCCACACCCTAGCCGACCTGGTGCGACCGGATGTGCGCTTTGTCAACCGCCAGCGCGGGGCGGGCACGCGCGTGCTGCTCGACTATCATCTGCGGCGCAGCGGGCTGGCCGCCGAGCAGGTGCGCGGCTATGCGCAGCAGGAGCCGACCCATCTGGCGGTGGCCGCCGCCGTGGCAGACGGGCGCGCCGACTGCGGGTTGGGCGTTCTGGCCGCCGCGCGTGCGCTGGACCTGGACTTTGCGCCGCTTTTTCACGAACGTTTTGATTTGGTGATTCCCGTCCAGCACTACACCAGCGCGCTGCTGGCCCCGCTGCTGGAACTGCTGCGCCACCCGCAGACCGGTTTCGTCCGCCAGGTGGCGCAGTTGGGCGGCTACGCCACCAGCAGCATGGGCAAGGTGCTGGCGGAACTATGAAACGGCAAGCTTGCCCAGTGGTGGGTGGCTGAGATGGGAGAACTCGGCCAAGGACTGTGGGACGCGCTGCGGCTGCTGTGGTTGGGCGACAGCGCCCTGTACGAGATCGTGGGGCTGTCGCTGCGCGTCTCCGGCATTGCCCTGTTGATCAGCACGCTGATCGGGATTCCGGCAGGCGCGGCGCTGGGGTTGGTGCGCTTTGTGGGGCGCAAGCCGGCGGTGGCGCTGGTCTACACCGGTATGGCCTTTCCACCGGTGGTGATCGGCCTTTTTGTCTACATCCTGCTGTCGCGCAAGGGGCCGCTGGGCAGCCTGCCTTGGGAGTGGATCCCGCGGCTGTTCACCCCGCAGGCGATGATTCTGGCTCAGGTCATCATCGCCTTCCCCCTGGTGGCGGGCTTCACCATGACGGCGGTGATGGGGGTGGACCCCAGCCTGCGGCTGCAGGTGCAGGCGCTGGGCGCTTCCCGCTGGCAGACGACGCTGGCTGTGCTGGAAGAAGCGCGCACCGGCGTGATTGCGGCCGTGGTGGCCGGCTTCGGCGGCATCATCTCTGAGGTGGGCGCAGTCATGCTGGTGGGCGGCAACATCGAAGGGCAGACGCGCGTCTTGACGACCGCCATTGTCCTGGAGACCAACAAGGGCAATTTTGGGCTGGCGCTGGCATTGGGGCTGTTCCTGCTCAGCTTTGCCTTTTTGACCAACTTTGTCATCCTGCGCCTGCAGGGGCGCTCGTTTGATTGAGCACGGGAATGAGCAGCGAGCATGAATTCTGCACCGAGTGAGCCGCTCTACCAACTGCGCCAGGTGAGCAAGGTGTATAACGGGCGGCAGACATTGGCGGTGGATGGGTTGGAGATTGCGCGCGGCGAGGTGTTGGCGCTGGTGGGGCCGAGCGGTGCGGGCAAGAGCACGCTGCTGCGCCTGCTCAATTTTCTGGAGGAGCCGACGGCGGGCACGATCCGCTTTGACGGCCAGAGCTACAGTGCTGGACAGGGCGTCCCACTGCGGGCGCGGCGGCGGGTGACCACTGTCTTTCAGCGCCCCGTGCTGCTGCAGCGCACGGTGGAGGCCAATGTCGCCTATGGGCTGCGGCTGCGCGGCGGGCGGCAGACGGCCGACCTGGCCCAGCGCGTGGCCCGCACGCTGGAGGAGGTGGGGTTGACGGCGATGGCACGCGCGCCGGCGCGCACGCTGTCGGGTGGGGAAGCGCAGCGGGTGGCCTTAGCGCGGGCGATGGTGCTGGCGCCGGATGCGCTGCTGCTGGATGAGCCGACGGCTAATCTCGACCCCTACAATGTGGGGCTGATCGAGCAGATCGTGCAGCGGCTGAACCGGGAACAGGGCGCCACCATTGTGCTCGTCACGCACAATGTCTTTCAGGCCCACCGGCTCGCTACGCGGGTGGCGCTGCTGCTGGAGGGACGTATTGTGGAGGTGGCGGGCGCCGAGCGCTTTTTTACCCGGCCACAAGATCCACGCACGGCCGCGTTTGTGCGGGGAGATATGGTGTATTAACCGCAAGCTCATTTGCACAGGTTTTTTGTCGCGGGTTTTTGACATGGGTTTTGACACAAGAGTGAAAGGATTGAGGAGACCGACATGCGTACAAGACTGCTTACCACCTTTGTTTTTCTCACGCTGCTGCTGGCCGCTTGCCAGCCGGTAGCAGCGCCGGCAGGCACCGTGCCGCCCGCGCCCGCCGCCGCCGAAGCGGCTGCCCCGCGGCCATCGGGCGAAGCGGGCAAGCTGATCATCGCCACCACCACCAGCACCCAGGATTCGGGGCTGTTGGATGTGATCCTGCCTGATTTTGAAAGTGAGTTCAGCGCCGACACCGATGTTGTGGCGGTGGGCACGGGCGCCGCGCTCAAGCTGGGCGAGGACTGTAACGCCGATGTCGTCCTGGTGCACGCGCGCGCCAGCGAAGATAAGTTTATGGAGGCCGGCTCCGGTGCGCGCCGTGAAGATGTGATGTACAACGATTTTGTCATCGTCGGCCCCGCCTCCGACCCTGCCGGCATCCAGGGCATGACGAGCGCCGCCGACGCCTTGGCGGCGATTGCCGACGCCCAGGCGCCCTTTATCTCGCGCGGCGACGAGTCAGGCACCCATACCAAGGAGCTGTCGATCTGGAAGCAGGCCGGCATCGAGCCGAGCGGCGACTGGTACATTGCTGCCGGGCAGGGGATGGGCGCCGTGCTCAATATGGCCAACGAGCAGCAGGCTTACACGCTGAGCGACCGCGCCACCTATCTGGCGCGCACCAAGGAAGGGCTGGAGTTGGTGGTGCTGGTGGAAGGGGACAAGTCGCTGTTCAACCCCTACGGCGTGATCACCGTCAACCCGGAGAAGTGTCCCAATGTCAACGCCGAACTGGCCAACCAGTTTGTCGATTGGCTCGTTTCCGTGCCGACGCAGGAAAAAATCGCTGCGTTTGGACAAGAGGAATTTGGCCAGTCGCTGTTCACGCCCGATTCGGCGGCCTGGAACAGCAAATAGGTTCGACCGGAAAACCACCGGCAAGGAGCGCAAAATGGCACTGAGTGCACGCAATCAACTGATGGGAACCGTCAAATCGGTCAAGCTGGGCACGGTCATGGCCGAGGTCGTCGTCACGCTGGACGGCGGAGCCGAGATCGTATCGGCCATCACCGCCACCTCGGCGCACAACCTCGGCCTGCAGGAAGGCTCGCGCGTGGCAGCCATCATCAAGTCGACCGAAGTCATCCTCTCCAGCCAAGAATAACGGCAATCAGAGGACCGGAACAAGCGTTACGCCAGGCAGTACTGCTGCATCTATCGTCACCAGGTGAGGCCGCCGGCAAATTGCCGGCGGCCTCGCCACATCTGCTGCGTTTGTGTGATAGAGTGCCACCAGCATTCAGCGGTTGTCGCCGTCGCCGCCGATGGCGTTGCGTTCGAGGCGCGAAAAGAGCTTGGCCAGGTTGGCTTCGGCCACTTCCTCCAGCGTGAGGTCAAGGTCGGTGCAGAGTTGGGTGAGATACCAGAGCACATCGCCCAGCTCCTGTTTGAGCGCCTCGCGTTCAGCCTCGCCGATCACACCCCCCTTGTCGCGGAAAATCTTTTTGACCTTGCCGGCCACTTCGCCCGCCTCGTTGACCAGGCCGAGCGTGGGGTAGACAATGGCGTGGTCGGTGTGGATCAGGCTCCACGTGCGGCGCGATTCGCGCTGGTAGTCGTTGAACAGCGGTGTTTCCGGCGTCACAGGCGGCTCACAATCTTTGGCTCTCGCGGTGATTGTTCCGGTTAGTCTCCCGGTCACTCGCCGAATTCGATGGTCTGTTCCGACTGCCCTTTTTGCCATTTGCCGCTGGAGTCCCCCACCGTCCAGGCGGTGCGGATGGTGACGGTGACGCGTGGGCGCCTGGCAACAGGGATAACCGGGTTGGTTTTGACCGCAGCCGGCGGCTGGGCGGCCTGGCGGGCCAGCGCGCCTTGCAGCAGCTTCCAACCGGCGCTGAGGGCAAGGCTGGCGGCGCCGACGAGCACCGGCAGGGCCGCGCGGCCGATCACCGCCGGCAAATTATTCTGCCCGCTCGCGGCCAGGTTGGCCTGCGTGTCGGCGCCGCAGTGGGCGCAGAAGCGGCTGTCCAGCAGATTGGCCTCGCCGCAGTGCGGGCAGATGCGCATGACATTGGACATCGATCACTCCTTCTGGCAAGGGACGGCGCCCACAACCGGTGCTCATAACCAGCACGCAAGACCGGCGTCCGTCCGCATTGGGCCGCAGTGTAGCATTAAGCGGCGGCCCCGTCAACGGAGGGCGGCGCGTTCGGTGTATCTCCGCTAGTATGCGTTCTATCTGAGGCGCGCCTATTTGCGTACGGAGGGCAGATATACGCGCTGCTCCGGCGGCGCCAGCAGCAGGGTGACCGCAGCGTCATCCACCACGCGGGTGAGGCCGTCTGCGATGACCAGATATTCGGCGCGCACCACCACCTGGCCGCTGCCGCCGGACGCACGCGTGAAGGTGACGCGCACCTGGCCGCTCGCATCGGTGGTGGCGGTGATCACATCCGTTCCACCTAAAGAGCCTTGCGTGCCGCTGTCGTCGCTCGCCCCCAGCCGCAGTGTGACATTGGGAATCGGATCGCCCCAGTGGTCGCGCACGGAGGCGACCAGCGCGGCGGAAGCGGCCGCGCCGGAGAGATCGCTGGGCGTGGCGGTCAGGCTGATCGTATGCACGCTGGGCGCACGCACATGCACCACGGTGCTGGCCTGCAGCCCTGCCAGCGCGGCCGTCACCGTGGCGTCGCCCGGCTGCAGACCCGCGCTGAAGATCACCACGGCGCGCCCGTTGCGCGTCTCGCCGGTGTAGTCGCCGGCGGCCTGGGCGGGGGCGGCAGCGGCGGCAAAAGGCGCGGGTTCGACATCCCCCAGGTCGCTTGTCACCTCGACCAGCGTCCCATCCACCACCGGCCAGCCCAACGCATCGACGACGTTTACGACCAGGGTGGCGGTGTCCACGCCATTGGGGCGCAGCGCCCCCTCGCCCAGCGGGTTGAGGACAGTGACTTTGGCGGCAGGGCGATAGCGGGTGATGGTGGCAGCGGCGGCGGCGCTGATTGCCCCTCGCTCGCGCTCGACAAAGCCGACCGCGACTTCCGCGCTCGCCAGCGACGGCCCCGCGTCAAACTCGGCGCTGGGCACAAGCAGCAGTTGGCGCTCGATGCTGGTCCCCGCCGCGATGCAGACGCCCAAAAGCTGCTCGCTGCCGTCGTCGCCGGGCGGCAGGCTCCAGGTATAGCGCCAGCCCTGTGGGGCCGTCACATGGTCGCCATAGCCATAGCAGTGCGACACACTGTCTTGGTTGGTAATGCGCAGCTGCAGCGGCACGCTATCCCCGCTGTAAGCGTTGCCTGTGTAGATAAGCGAATCGTTCAGCGCCGTCACCACCAGCGGCTGAAAATTGTAGGGGACGGGGTCGCTGCGCACGAAGGCGACGCCGCCGGCTGCGCCCTGCACCCAGAGATAGCCGACGCCCTTGCCGGGTGGGTTGAAGTCGGGCAGGCTGAACAACCCATCGCCGGCGCGGCCATCGCCGTGGGTGCCGTCATCCCAGAGTTGGAAGCTGCCGCCGAAGCGTTCGCCGTTGGGCCGCTGCAGCCAGGCGGACAGCACATTGCCGTCCACTGCCTGCCCCAGCTTAAGCGCCAGGCGCACCGGCCCCAGCACAGGCAGACTGCGTTCGCCTACGGTGGCGGCCGCAATTGAACTGGCGGCCAGCCCGCTGAAGCTGAAGGTGGCCTCGGCCCCCGCCTGGGCGTCGATCGTCGCCGTCCAGTTCCCTGCCTGGCCGTTGACATTGACCTGGACATACTGCACCATGCGGTCGCCGGCCACATTGTCCAGCGTGAGGCACAGCACATTGGCGCCGTCGCCGCAGTTGACCGGCTGCCCGGACGGGTCGCGCACGATCATGGGTTCAAAGCGGCCGCTGTAGCCGGTCTGCAGAAAGCCTACGCCCGTCATCAAGCCATCGACCGTCACAGTGTAGGTGCGGGTGGGCTGCGGCGGCGCGGGCGTGAACTTGTAGCCCATCCCGCTAAACGCGCCGGCGGCGTCGGCGTCGCTCACCAGCAGCGCCTCCGTTCTGGGGGGGATGGCGGTGACGAATGCGCGGCGCAGCCCGATCTGGGCGCTGGCCGCCTCGCTGCGCAGCCGGTCATACTGGAAGCGAATTTCCCCTGTATTCGTGTTGAGCCACACCTGGTAGGCGCGATAGACGCCATCCAGGGCATAGCCCTGCACGGAAAGTATCTGCCATTCAAAGTTAAAGTTGGCTTGAAAGACGCAGACCTGAGGGCCAGGCAGCCGCTGATTGGCGGGGCCAAAGAGCCGGGCGCAGGCGGCGGCATCGCTGGGTGCGAAGACCGCATCCGGGTCGGCCCCACCCGTCTCGGCGGCACTCGTCTCGGCCCCGGCCAACGCACGCGGCGGGTAGGGGATAAAGTCCCACTGTATATCGGTGTGCAGCGGGTCGAGAAAGTTGCGGGCGAAGCGGAAGATGGTGCATGGCGAGCCGCAGGGGTCAAACTCGATCACCCCATCCTGGTTGACGCCCACGCTGCTGCGCGGCCCGCCGTAGTAGGCAAAGGGGGTGGGCAGGTTGTAGGTCAGATAGCCGCTTTGCGGAAGCTGGTCCACCGCCTGGCCCAGCGACTCCGCCGGGAACCACTGGTATTCGCCCGCTTCCAGCCGGTCCCAGCGGTAGGTGAAATTGTCGCTGACATAGTCGCTCCACCGACCGGCGCCGGCGCTGTTGGCCACCTGGGCGCGCAGGATGGCGGCGGCATTCGCCAGTTGGTCTTCCCGCACATAGATGAATTGGCCGCCGCTGCCCAGTGCCGTCAGCAGATAGGGTACGATGCCGGTGGATTGGCTGCCGTTGGCGGCGCTGCCCAGATAGTTGATCTCGCCGCCGCTGACATCGCTCATCTTGGCCGGCAGCAGCCCGGCGCAGCCGCCCAGCATGGCGAACGATCCCTTGACCTGCTGCTGGTTGAGCAGGCGGCGTACGCTGTCCACCCCAGCGCCCAGATTGGAGGCGCGGTCGGTGTAGAGCCAGATGTCCCCGTGTGTCTGGCGCTGCGCCGCCTGCGCCAGGGCGTTGAGCGCGGCCACACTGCAGTCGGCGTCGGGTGCACCCACCGTCGCCAGCGCATCCAGGGCCGGATTGACCAGGTCGGCGTAGAACTGGCGCTGCAGCGGCTGCTGCAGCGCGCTGGTCGTGTTGTTGAAGGTGTAGACATTAAATTCCGCACCCTTGACGGCAGGC
Organism: Caldilineales bacterium; assembly: GCA_038205395.1. Classification (GTDB taxonomy): domain Bacteria; phylum Chloroflexota; class Anaerolineae; order Caldilineales; family Caldilineaceae; genus Fredericiella. The sequence goes on along the minus strand of JBBRBX010000081.1, from coordinate 14,063 downwards.
GCCAGATCGTTCACCTGCTCCTGCATAACTGCCTTGACGCTGGTTAGCTTGCCGGAGTCGGCCATGCTGGCGCTGTTGTCCACCACCCAGGTCAGATTCTGCCACCATTTGAAATCGCCCGGCCCATCCCCTTTGGCCGCCCCTGCGGCGGCAGCTTCTGCCGCCGGCTCTCCGCTCGCGGTGGCCAGCCCTGTGCCGAAGAAATTGGCCAGCCCAATATTTTGCTGGATGATGGCGGCCACCTCCTTGGTGGCCGGTTTGCCGCTGTTGCGCCAGGAGGTCAGATAGACAAAGGCGGTGCAGGTATCGTCAAAAATGTCGCCGTTGTCGGCAAAAACGGGGTCGGTGAAGAGTTCCTGGTTTGCGCGCAGCCCAAAGCCGGCGCGATCCTGCCCGTCGTTGGCGGAATCCTCCAGATCCCACAGCAGCGCCGCCACCGCCGCCTCATTGTTGGCGGTGACGAGCGAAGGCTGGCTGACGTCGCGCGTCTCCAGGTCATAGCCGCCCATCATACGGCCCGGCCCCAAGCCATCCAGATACCAGTTGCCGTCCACGCGGCCCACGGCGCTGCGTACGGCGCTCTGGTAGTAGTTGGCAAAGCCCTCCGAGAAGGCCAGTTCAGGGTCCTGAGCGTTGTCGCCGGAGCTGTGGGCGCCGCCGGGGTTGTCGTCGCAGCCGTAGTTGTCGTCGGCCTGGTGCGTCCATTCATGGATGATGACCCCATCATCCCATTCATCGGGGTTGGAATTGGCGTCGGCGACGGTGATCTCGTCCCAGATATAGCCGTTGTAATAGGTTTTGCCGTCGTCGTCATCCGCTTCCCAGTTGACTTCGGCCTGGTAATCAAAGATGGCGTCGTCACCTAGCGCGCCGCCGTTGGCGTTCCAGACATTCCAGGCATCGAAAATAGCGTCGGCGATGTTGAAGATGGCGCTCTGTTCCGTGTTGAGGGTAAGGTTGATGGTGTAGCTACCCCCCTCCGACTCAATTACGGTGGAGTCAAATTCGTAGACATCTTCGATGATGCCATCCTCCTGCACCTCGACCACATCATGGCCGCTGGATTGAATTTCGGCGGTGAGGCGCACGTAGAGTTCCAACTCATCGTCAAACAGGCCATCGTCGTCACAGAAGCTGAACGAGTAGCTGCCGTCGCTGCCGGTCAGCATTTCGCCATAGGAGTCATCGAACAGCAGATCTTCTTCGCGCATCTCGATCAGCGCCGAGCGCACCGGGACCATAACCAGCGGCTGGTAGCCGCTGCGCGTGGGCGTGTATTCCTCCCGCATGACTTTGCCGGAGACCGTGAAGCAGGGGTCGCTGTTGGGGGCGCGCATGGCCGCCGCCGCCACGCTCTGCTCCACCGTGGCGGGCATGATCGAGCCGCGCACGCTCTGCTTGTTGGGGTCATGACGAGAGAGGGAAAGCGTGCCGTCGTCTGCCGCGGTCAGGTAAAGGGTGGCCCCCTGCACATAGCGCTCGCCGTCGGCGGCATCCAGCGCGGCGCCGACAAAAATTTCGTAGACCCCCGGCCCTGTTACCTGCACCCCGCGCACCTGGCTGATCGGTATGTGCGCCCCCGGATTGCTCCAGCTATCTTCCGCCGCCCCGCCCGTCAATGCGACGCCGGCGGGCAGCGACCACTGCACCTGCAGCCTGCTTGCGGGGGTGTCGGGTGTAATGGTGGCGGTGAAGGTGGCAGCGAAGGGGCCGCTGGCCGCGCCTGCGAGCAAGACATCGATCCGGCCGGCGCCGTCGCCGTGGGCGAGCGCCGCCTGGGCCGCTCCCAGGCTGAGCAGGGCGGCAAGCAGCAGGCAGCACAGGGGTCTGTACAGGGGACGCCGCGTAGAGAGGGCGTGAAGTGCTCGGTGCAGCATAGGGTATCCTTCCGTAATCGTGACCGTGACCGTGACCGTCCAGCGCACCCAGCGTGGCATGGGGCCAAGGATGACAGAAGGGAGGGCGGCTGTATAGAGGTTTTTTCAACAAAAAATCGACAAAGAGGGGGGAGTTTAACGCAGAGACGCTGAGGTTACGCAGAGATCGCAGAGGAGGAGGAGAGGGAGAGATTTCAACTTTTTCTCTCTGTTTTTCCTCTCAGCGAACTCTGCGCCTTCTCTGCGCCTCTGCGTTGAAGCACTGCGGTAGAATAGGGCGGGGTGTTTCAGGTGCGCGATACTAGGGGTCTATGTCCACTTCTTTGACTGCCGCCAATTTTGGCGATCTGCTCCGCCAACTGCGCCGCCGCGCCGGTCTGACCCAGCGCGAGCTAGCGGCGCTGGCCGGTTTCAGCATTGCGCAAATCTCGCTGCTGGAAAAGAACCAGCGCCTGCCCGACCTGGCGGTGGTGCGCGAGCAGTTTGCGCCTGCCCTGCAGCTTGGCAGCGAGCCGCATCTGCTGCGCCGGCTGCTCGCACTGGCCGCCGAGGCGCGCGGCGAACGCCCGCCCGCCTGGCAGGTGCAGCAGGAGTGGGTGCAGCAGGAGTGGGTGGAGGGCGATCACCTGCTGCCGGCCGCGCTGACGCCGCTGCTGGGGCGCCGGCAGGAGATCGATGCCGCCATCCAGCGGCTGACGCAGACGCCTGGCCGCCTGCTCACCCTGCTCGGCCCGCCGGGCGTGGGCAAGACGCGACTGGCGCTGGCCGTGGCCGCGCAGCTCCAGCCCCTTTTGGCGGACGGCGCCTGCCTGGTTCCACTGGCGTCTGCGGGCGACGCCGGCCAACTGGCCGCTGCCCTTGCCGCTGCGCTGCAGCTGCGCGAGGAAGGGAGCGGGGCGCCGCTGCAGCGGCTGGTGCAGCAGCTGCAGCGGCGGGAAATCCTCCTGGTGCTGGACGATTTCGAGCATCTGCTGGCGCCGCCTAACGACGCCGTCACGCTGCTGGTTCAACTGCTGGAAGCCTGCCCGCGCCTGCGGCTGCTTGTCACCTCGCGCGAGCCGCTGCGGGTGCGCGCCGAACAGCGGCTCAAGCTGCCGCCGCTGCCGCCAGCGGCGGCGGTGGAACTCTTCTTGCGCCGCGCCGCGGCCGTGGATGCGGAGTTTGCGCCCTCCCCGCAGGCGCTGGCGGCCATCACCGAACTCTGTCTGCGGCTGGACTGTCTGCCGCTGGCGGTGGAGCTGATGGCCGCGCACATTGACCTGCTGTCGCCGCAGGCTATGCTGGCGCGCCTCCAGGAGCAGCGGCTGGATCTGCTCAGCGATGGGCCGCCCGATCTGCCGCCGCACCAGCGCACGCTGCGGCTGGCCATCCAGCGCAGCTATACCCTGCTCAATCCGCGCGAGCAGCAGTTGTTTCGCCGCTGCGCGCTCTTTGCGGGCACATTTGATCTGGCCGCCGCCGAAGCCACCAGCGGAGCCAGGGGCGGGGAGGCGGGCGAAGCCGGGCGGCTGCAGTCGCTCATCGCCAAAAGCCTGGTCAAAGCCGTGACGCCGGCGGAGGGAGAGCGGCGCTTTCTGCTGCTGGAAACGCTGCGCGCCTATGCGCTGGAGCAGTTGGCCGCCTGCAGCGAAGAGGAGGCGCAGCGCAAGCGGCAGGCGTACTATTTTCTGGAGCTGGCCCTGCATGTGGCCGGCCAGGGGCAGGGTGCGCAGGGGGAAGCGGGGGCAGGCTTCCCACAGCTGGAGCACGACCATCAGAATCTGCTGGCCGCCTTGCAGTGGCTGGTGCACCACGACGGCGCACGCGCACTGGAGCTGCTGGCCGCGCTGCGCGACTTCTGGTACACGCGCGGTCTGTTTGACGAGGGGAGCCGTTGGAGCCGGCAGGCGCTGGCGACAGAGGCGGCCGCGGCTGCGCCGCCGGCCGGGCGGGCGGGCGCGCTGCTCACCTGGGGACAGATGCTGCTCAACCAGGGCAGCACAGGCGACGCGCGCGCGTGTCTGGGCGAGGCGCTGGCGCTGTTTCGCAGGCTGCACGACGTGGCGGGCAGCGCCCGTACCTTGATCGAACTGGGCTGGGCCACCTATCTGGCGCACGAGCAGCAGGCCAGCCTGGCGCTGTTTCAAGAATGTCTCGACCTGGCGCGGCAGCTTGGCAGCGCGGCGCTGACTGCGCATGCGCTCACCTCGCTCACGCATGTGCTGGTCTACGAAGGGGCCTATACTGCGCAACTGCGCGCCTATATCGACGAGAGCATCCTCCTCTACCAGCGGCTGCAGGACGCGCATGGTCTGTCGCAGGCGCTGCTCAATCTATCCACCTTTTTGCTGCAGACGGGCGACGAACAGGCCGCCCTGCAGGCAGCGCGTGAAGCGGAACAGGTGGGCAAGGCCAGTGCGCTCGGCAGCGCACGCGCGTGGACGCACGCCACCCTCGGCGAACTGCTGCTGCTCACAGGGCAGGGCCAGGTGGAAAGCCAGGCGCAGGCGCACGCCGAGCTGCAGGCCGCCCTCACCCTTTTTCAAGAAGGCAGCCAGCAGGACGGCATTTTGATTGTCGAGCACCACCTGGGTGATCTGGCGCGCAAGCAGGCGCGCTGGGCGGAGGCCGCCGCCCATTTTGGCGCCAGCCATGCCGCCGCCCTGGCGAGCGGCAACGAGCGCATGGTGGCCCGTGCGCTGATTGGGCTGGGCCACGTGGCCGCCGCGGACGGCGACCGGCCCCTCGCCCGCCGGCGCTTTGCCGAGGCCAGTGCGCTTCTGGCGCGGCTGCCCGTCTTTCTGCCGCGCGCCGCGCGCGCAGAATTGGCTGCTGCGCTGCAGGAGGAGGTGTGAGGTAGGCAGGAAAGCGCAGGGCGCGGGTGCGCTCGCTGTGCCGGGGCCGGCGCCGCGAGCATCCGGGACGGCGCGGCTAGGCCCCGCCCTGCCCGCTGAGTAATGTGTGCACGCGTTCCCGAGCCGCATGGTGGGCGGCCAGGCGCGGGCCGTCTTTGTTGATCAGGTCGCGGTAGTAGGCATCGTGACGCTTGGCTGGTTCTTTCCATCCGGGTACGGGCGGCGTTGGCTAGCACTTGGGGCGGGATGTTGACCCACAGCGGCGGGCGTTCGTCCGGCGGCAGATAGGTGTAATTGTTCACTTCTACGTTGAGGTCGCGGCGGGATTGTCGGCCGGGGAGGGGGTGGTCAGCTTGTCGGTGGGCGGCATGGGCAAGACCTTCGGGTTGGTTACAGGTGGCTGGGTGAGATGCTACCGATTGTATTGTAGTGGGGCGCGATGCGCAAGCAAGGGCGCGAGCGATTTCTGTCCGCCGATTCAGGCACGGATTGCGCGGAGTGCACCGATTGCCGCTGCGGATAAGACAGCCGCATGTGCAGCACAAAAGAATTGAGGCGAGGTCACGCCGGTGGGAAATCCGCGCCGGCCAAATCGGTGCAATCGACGCCCGAATCGGTGGACAGGCAGCCCCCCTTTACTGTTCCGCCGAGGTGTCGAAGGCGTCGCGCAGGCCGTCACCGAGGAAGGTGAAGCCGAGCATGGTGAGGGCGATGGCCAGCGTGGGGTAGACGCCCAGATACCAGTAGACGCGCATGTAGGACATGGCGTTGCCTACCATCTTGCCCCAACTGGGGATGGGGTCGTTGACGCCCAGCCCCAGAAAGGAGAGGCCGGCTTCGGCAAAGATGGCGACCGGGATGCCGATGCTGATGGCCACAATCAGCGGGGCCAGGGCGTTGGGCAGCAGATGGCGCAGCGCAATGCGCAGGTTAGAGACGCCCACGGTGCGCGCCGCCAGCACAAAATCCCGCTCGCGCAGCGACAGCAGTTGCGCGCGCAGCAGCCGGCAGGCGTCCAGCCAGGCCACAACCCCCAATGCCAGGATGACATTGCCCAGCCCGCCGCCAAAGACCGAGATCAGCAGCAGGGCGAGCAGCAGCGCGGGCACGGCCGTAAAGACCTCCACCAGCCGCATGATGACAAAATCGACCGGCCCGCCCAGCAGACCGGCTGCCAGCCCCAGCGGGACGCCGATCAGCAGCGCGATGGCGGTGACGCCCAGCCCCACGGCCAGCGAGATACGCGCGCCGTAAAGAATGCGCGAGTAGACGTCGCGGCCCACCTCGTCCGTGCCCATCCAATGCTGCGCGCTGGGGAACTGCAGCGCCTGCACCGGGTCGGCGGCGTCGTAGGGGTAGGGGGCCAGAAAATCGACAAACAGGGCGATAAACAGCAGCAGGCCGACCAGAAACAGGCCGATCAACGCCATGCGGTTGCGCGCAAAGCGGCGGGCGGCGTCCCCCAACAGCGTACGCTGGCGGGGCTGGGCGGCAGGGGCCGGGATCGGTAAGGGGCTGAGGGCGGAACTGCTCATGAGTTTTTCTTGTCCAGCCGCACGCGCGGGTCAACCAGGACGTAGAGAATGTCGGTAATCAGATAGACCAGCGACCAGACCACGGCCACCAGCAACAGCAGGGCCATGATCATGGGATAGTCGCGGCGCAGGATGCTGGTCACAAAGAATTTACCCAGTCCCGGCACGCGGAAGATGCTCTCAATAAAAATCGTGCCGGTGATCAGGCTGGGGATCTGCGGCCCCAACACGGTCAGCAGCGGGATCATGGCGTTGCGCAGCGTGTGCCGCCACAAAATCTGCGGCGACGACAGCCCCTTGGCGCGTGCAGTGCGGATAAAATCCGCACGCGAGACTTCCAGGATGCTGATGCGGGTATAGCGGGCGGTGAGCGCCAGCGGGGCCAGCGCCAGCGCCGTCACGGGCATGATGTAGTGATACCATTCGCCCCAGCCGCCGGTAGGCAGCACGCGGAACTGCACGGCAAAGAGCAGCACCAGCCAGATCGCCACCACAAAGTTGGGCACGGTCAACCCCAGCGTGGCCGTGGACGAGGTGAGATAGTCGACCCAACTGTTCTGGCGCACGGCCGCCAGCACGCCTAGCAGAAAGCCGAGCGGGAGCGCCACCAGCAGCGTCACAAAGCCCAGCGAGGCGCTGACCGGCCAGGTGCGCGCGATCAGGCCGCTGACGGTTTCGGTCGGGCTTTGGAAGGGGATGCCGAAGTCGCCGCGCAGGGCATTGCCCATATAGCGCAGATACTGCTCAGGCAGCGGCTTATCCAGCCCGTACTTGGCCAGATAGTTGGCCTTGGCCGCGGGCGAAAGCGGCACCTTGTCCTCATCAAACGGCCCGCCGGGGATGGCGTGCATGAGCAGGAAGATGACGACGCTGACGATCAACAGCACGATGACGATGCCGGCTAGCCGGCCGGCCAGGTAACGGGCCATAGTGGACTCGGATCCGATCAGAAGAAAGATCGCCGGTGAATCAATTCACCCGTGGGCGCCGGGCACGAACGCCCCCATTGCAACGAACGGCGCTCGCGTAGCCGTGTAGGTCACGCTTGCAGCGTGACGGGCAGCTCTGCCTGCAAGCAAAGCGGTGTCACGCTGCAAGCGTGACCTACATGCTATATCCATGACGCCCTACTGCGGCGCGCTGCGGTAGTTGCTCACATCATTGCTGATGTAGACGCCGGACAGCAGGTTGCTGAAGCTGGAGAAGCCGGGCCAGTGCCAGGCGGCCACGCCGTTGGCGTCCGGCTCCAGGGCCGGCCCCTTGAGATAGGGTTTGATCAGGTCGCCGGGCGTCTGGTGATAGACAAAGACGCCGCCCACATCCTCGACCAGAATCTTCTCCGCGTCCTGGAACATCTTGGTGCGTTCGGCAGGGTCGCCGGTGAAGCTCGACGCCTCGGTGAAGAGGGTGTCGAACTGCGGATTGCTCCAGGTGTGGCGCCCGCCTGATTTGAAGACGCCCAACATGTTGCTGGCGTCCAAATAATCCATGCCGTAAGAGATCAGCCCAAACTGCACGCCGGTCGGCTTGGCGTTGAGGGCGTCCATAAAGGTCTTGAACTCTTGGTTCTGCACTTCCACTTCAATGCCCAGGGTCGCCTTGAGGGCCGCGGCATAGGCTTGCGCCACCGCCACCGGCGTGGGACCTTCGGCGCGCAGCGCTAGCGTCAGCTTGGGGAAACCCGCGCCGTCGGGATAGCCCGCATCGGCCAGGAGCTGCTTGGCCTTGGCAATGTCCAGCGGATAGGTGTCTTGGAACGCTTCGGAATTGGCGTCGGGGAAACCGGGCATCAGGAACGAATAGGCCGGGATGCCCTGGCGCTTGACGATGTTGTCGAGAATGGCGCCGCGGTCCAGCGCATAGGCAAAAGCCTGACGCACCTTGAGGTCGTTGAAGGGCGCTTGGGTGTCGTCAAAGAAGAAGTAGTAGGTGCGGAAATCGCCGTAGTGCGGGTGATACTCTTCCGCCAACTGCGGGTCGCTGTCGATGATCACCAGGTCGGCGGGCGAGAAGGTGCCGCTGCCCCACACAAAATCCACTTCGTTGGCCTGGTAGGCAGGCAGAAGCTGCGCCGGCTGGCCGATGTTGGTGACGATCAGCTTTTCGATATAGGGGACGTTGGTGCCCTTGTAATCGGGGTTGATCGCATAGACCACGCGCACGTCCTTGGTCCACTCCACCAGCTTGTAGGGGCCGGCGGAAACCGTCGTGGCGACGTCGGAGTTGTAGAGGCCGCCGTGCGCTTCCAGGGCGGCCTTTTGCAGCGGGGCCGAATAGACCAGCATGGCGGGCAGGAAGGGGGCCGGCGTTTCAGTCGTGAACTCCAATGTGTTGGCGTCCACGGCGCGCACGCCGATCTCTTCGACTGGCGTCTCACTGGCGACGGACTGCGTCCAGTTCTTGATCACGCCTGCATAGTACCAGGAGAAATCCCAGGCGTGCGTCGGGTCGGCGCCATAGCGGAAGGTGGCCACATAGTCGTCCGCCGTGACCGGCGTGCCGTCATTCCACATCAGGTTGGGGTCGAGCTGGAAGGTCCAGACCAGCCCGCTGTCGTCCACCGCCCATGCGGTGGCCGCGCCGGGGTTGGCCTTGAAGTTTTTGTCCAGCCGCACCAGCGAATCGGAGAGGATGTCGGTCAGCGCGTCGGCGCGCTGATAGACTGCCTCAAAAAAGTCGACGGTGGTGAAGGTGCGCCAGCCGCTGTAGGGATAGACGAAGACCTGCTGGTCGAGCGGGGCGGCGTCGGCAGGCATTTCTTTGCCCAGCGTGTTGACGACCGGTTCACCGGCGGCGGGGGCTTCGGCGGCAGGGGCCTCAGCGGCGGGCGCGGCCGGCGCTGCGCAGCCCTGCACGAGCAGCGCCAGCAGCAGCACGGCGACCCACAGCCGGGAGATTCCCAGCCAGGGCTTGCGGGCGGGAGCAATCGTTTTGTTCAAGGTGTTCCTCTCCTTATCATGTGGATGGATCGGTAAGCGGATTGTGGGCGCAGGCAGCGGTGCGGCTGTCACACCTGCGCCCACCAATGGTAGAGGCGATTAGAATTTTGCGCAAGGCGCGCAAAAACGTGCCGCTACGGCAATTGCAGCACGCGCACCGGCCCCAGCAGACCGGAGACTTCCTGCCCGTCAAAAACGTAATGGGTCGGGCTGGTCGCATGCAAATAGGGGGCCAGCGTGTTGCAGACCAGCACCTCCACCTGGTTTTCGCCCGCCTGTACTGCCGGCGTGAGGACAAAGCGATAGGGCGACCAGATGCGTGCACCCAGCGGCTGCCCGTTCACCCACACCTCCGCTGTCCCGCGCACCCCGCCCAGGTCGAGCACAAGCAGCCTCCCTGATCGATCTGCCGCCAGATCAGCCGGCAGTGTGAAGCTTGTGCGGTAGCGCAGCCCGCCGGAATAGGAGGCCAGCCCATACTGCGCCCAATCGCCCAGACCCATCGGCCCGCCTGCCAGCGTGTAGGTGACTGGCCCGCTCAGCAGCGCGCCTTCGCTGTGGCCGCCCGCCGGCTCCACACGCAGCCGCGCCATCCGCTGCAGGGCTTTGCTGGGCGGGATGGCCGCTTCCCCGTCGCGGATGGGGATTTCCACATCGTCCACCCACAATTGCGCGCTGCCGTTCAGCGGCAGGTGCATGGCCGTCGCCCCCGGCGGCAGCGTCCAGCGCAGCCACTCGACGCGCGGCTGCCCGCCGTAGGCGTCAGGCGCCAGCGCCAGCACGCTGCCGTCATGCGGCTGATCCTCCAGCCAGTCCGCACCGGGCAGCGGATGGGGCCGCCGCCACAGATCCACCGCCGGCGGGTCGAGCGTCACCGCCACAACATTGCTGTTCCAGCCGGTGGCCTGGAAACGGCGCAGCGGGGCCGGCGTGGGCGGCGCGTCCCCGCGCTGCACCTGCCAGTGCGGCCCGCTCATCAGCACCGCCTCTTCGCCCTGCGCGCCGCGCACCCGCACATCGGCCCAGGCCTCGACCAGCCGGCCCGGGTCGTGGACTTCCAGCGTGACCAGGTTGTCGCCCTTTTGAAAGGCTGTGCTGGTATGGCGGTAGACGCGCATCTGAAAGCCGTAAGGGTCAAAACCGCCCTGCTGCCCGGCCGTCACTCCGTTGACCAGCACGCGGCAGCCGAAGGCCGTGCCGGTGTGCAGCACACCTTCGATGGGGACAAAGGGAATGGTGAAGCGGCCGCTAAAGCGCACCAGCGTGTCCGCCTGCGGGGCGTCGACGGTCGTCAGCCATTCGGGGCGGGCAAAGCGGGCGGGGTTGCGCACCAGCGCCCAGGCCGCGCGCAGATTGACGGCCTGTTCCGCCGCCAGTTCCCACTCGACCAGGTTGATCCCGGCCTGCAGATACACCGGCTGCAGCCACAAATAGCCCGCCGGCCCGTCGCCCAGGCTGCGCCCGTTGACCCACAGCCGTTTGGCGGCCCCGGCAGCCAGCGCGAAGTGCAGATTAGCGGCGGCGGACAGCGTGATGCTGGTGCGGAAGCGCAGCGCCTGACCGGGGTGGACAGGGCCAAAGTCGAGAAATTCATAGGGGACATGGCCCTTGGGGCCGAGCGTCCAGTTGTGCACCCGGTCATGCGTGATCCCGCGTGTGAGCGAATAGCGGGCGGGCCGCCAGCCGCTGCCGGCTGCGCTGCTCGCCTGCAGTTCCTCCACGCGCTGGGCGGGCGGCGGCAGTTGCGCCGGCGGCAGCGGGCCGAGGGAGAAGCCATAGACGCCGAAGGTGGCTTCCACCGGCTGCCATTCATTTTCCGCAGGGGGGCGTGCGGTCTGGCCATCACCGCCAGGCTGGCGGTAATGGTCAAAGCGCCAGGTCTGGACGGGGGGCGCGCCGGCATAGGCGGGACGGTCCAGGTCGCCGAAGCGGTTGTCGAGCGTCGGCTCCACCTGCCCTTCCCAGGTGTCGAGGAGGGCGACGGCGGCCCCGCCCTCCTGCCCTGTAACCGGCGGCAGTTCTTCGGCGTCACCCCAGACCACCAGCGCTGCCGGGCTGTCGTCAAAGGGAATCTCGATCTCCGTGACGTCGCCCAGCGTGCGCGCTGCCAGGCGGCGGCGGCTGCCGTCCAGCGGATTCCAAAGCTGCGGCGTCCCCTGTGCGCCGGTGACGCGCACCGTCATGCGCCGCTGGTAGCGGGCGGGGTCAAAGTTGTACTGGATGTCCCACCAGGCCTCTTTGTAGCCCACCTCGCTGGCGCGGGCGGCGGTGGCGGGCACAAACAGCACATCGTGGCCGTCGATGCGCCGCTGCAGCACGGGGACCGGCGCCTCGATGCGGCGCGGCAGGCCTGCCAGCGCGGCAGGCAGATCGGCGGGGTCTTCGATCCAGGCGCCCCGCCCCGCGTCCAGCAGTTGGCGCAGCCGCTGGACAGGCTCGGCCCCGGCGTCGGGCTGCTCGCCGCCAACAGGCTGTGCGCCGGTAATGTACTGCGGCCGCGCGCCGATCGCCACCAGCAGGCCGCCGGACTCCACAAAGCGGCATAGTTGGGCCGCGGTCGCCGCGGCCAGCGTCACACAGCCGGGCAGGACAAGGGCACGGTAGCGTTCGGCGCCGATGGCCAGCGTCCCGTCCGCCACCGTCCCCCGCTGCAGCGAATCGTCGTCCAGCACGTCATAATCGCGCCGGTCGTTGTCCAGCACGCCGGGCTGGGCGTCGAACCAGACCATGCGCCCCACCAGCGCCTTGTAGAGAGCGTGCGCGGCCTGCGCCGGCGGCAGGGCGCCGTCGGGGGTGGTGTGCGCCTGCACCGTGGTGGTGGGGAAGAGGACGCCGATATCGCAGACATGTTCGCCCTGGCTGAGCAAATAGCAGATGCGGCTGACGGCGGCGGCAAAGAGCGGGTAGTGCCGCCAGTAGGGCTGCCGCCAGCAGGTAGAGGGGGGCGCCCACTCCCACCAGCCGCCGTGCGTGCTGTAGTAGACGGCGTGCGGGTCATAGAGCGTGGCACCGGCCCGCAGCCAGGGGAGCAGCCAGTCAAACGTCTCCTCCAGGGTGCCGCCCCAGCCGCTGCTGTGGAATGCCTCGATCCAGACGCGCGGCCGGTCATAGAGATGGGCCAGGGAGCTGTGGATTTTGGCCTCGCCGTGGTGGTCGCTGCCCGGCGCGCCGAACCAGCGGTGGGTCTTCAAATAGTCAGCGTAGAGCGTCACCGTCTCCAGCGGGTCGCCGGCGCGTGCGGGGCCTTGCTGGTCAAAGCCGCAGATCAGCCCGTGCCGTTCGTGCCAGTGGAAGAGCGGTTTGAAAAAGGCTTCCTCGGCCAGCGCCGCGCGCACGGCGTGGAAGTCGGCGCGCACCGCCTGCGCTGCGCCTTCCTCTCCTTCCCAGAGCAGGCCAAGCTTGGGGAGCAGGTCATAGCCGCACTGTGCGGTGAAAGCGGCCAAAAAGCCGGCGCTCCAGGTCGGCAGCGACGGCAGCTCATCCTGGAAGGAGCCGGCGATCACCGAGCCGAAGAAATGGCCGGCGCGCCGTTCAAACTCGCCGTGCACCGTGTCGAGCAGGCGGGCGCAGGCGGAGGGGCTGCAGTAGTCGAAGCCGCGGCGCACGGCGTAGATCAGCCGCAGCCGGCGCGGCCCGGCGCCGCTGTCCGTCACCAGCCGGCCCGCCGCCTGGCGGGTGACGGTTGCGCCGCTGACGGGCCGGCCATCCGCCAGCGGTGTGACGCTGACCGCCAGCGGGATGGCTTCGGACGGGAAGTGCAGGCTCAACACGCCTTCGCCTTCGACCACGGCGGAGGCCAGCCACTGCCCGGCCAGCGCCGGGTCGTCGCGCACCAGCCCGCCTTGCAGGTTGGCGCCGGAAAAGCCGATCTGGTCGTAGAACCAGAGGCGGACGCCCAGCTCCTGCGCGTCCGCGCAGACACCCAGAAAAATCTCCCACCAGGCGGGCGAGAAGAAGGGTGGGTCGTCGGCGTCGGAGCCATAGAGCGGGCCGCTGGGGGCCAGGTTGAGGATCACCAGGTTGTAGACGCCGCCGGCGGCGAACTGCTCCAACTGGCGGCGCAGCCGCTGCGGCTCCAGCCGTTCGCCGCTCCACCACCAGATGGGGGTGGGCGAATACTGTTTGGGCAGGCCGGCAAAGTCATGCGCCGCCTGCGCCAGTGTCTGCGTGCTGCTGTCCAGAGTACCGTCTAGCGTGCTGCCCATTCTCTTTGCCTGCTCTTTCGTGCTGTGGCTGATCGCTTGGTTTGTGGTTGCGGAGTGGATGGGGAGTCTAGCGCAGCCGGCGCGCTCTGTCAACGTGTGCGCGCGAGGGGGGTGACAAGGCGCGCGGAGAGGAGTATGATGACAGTATCGGATTTGCCAACTGTACTATGATTTCCTAGCGATCAAGGAGTTTCCCCATGTGCTCCAACAGCCTCCGTATCCGTTTGATTTCGCTGTTTGTCTCTTTGGGATTGCTGTTGAGCGGGTGGTTCCCGGCCGTGGCGGCTGTGTCCGGTGCAGGCAGCGCCGCCGTTGCGCTGGATGCACCGCCCCCCTGCTGGCGGACGTTGCGGCCATCGCCGCCGGCGACAGTCACACTTGTGCGCTGACCACTGGCGGCGGCGTCAAATGCTGGGGAGCCAATTGGAACGGCCGACTGGGCGACGGTACGTATACTGACCGCTGGACGCTGGTGGACGTGAGCGGTCTCAGCAGCGGAGTGCAGGCTATCGCCGCCGGCGACAATCACACCTGTGCGTTGACCACGACCGGAGGCGTCAAATGTTGGGGAGCAAATTGGAACGCACAAAAGTGCGACGTTACGTATAATGAACGCTGGACGACGGTGGATGTGGTTGGTCTCAGAAGGGGGGTGAAGGCCGTCTCCGCCGGT
>JBBRBX010000080.1:0-27202 GCA_038205395.1 Caldilineales bacterium | reverse complement strand
TCTTGCAGGTTGACATGATTCGAAATTCAGATCGGCATGAATCCTTGCGGCATGTGCCCGCAAAATGCAAGGTTGACAACCGTCTCGGACCGCCATGAACATCTGTAAGCAAAGTTCCAATCTCAAATTGAGAATTGCTGCTTAAGTAGTGAACGAAACAATTTTGTGCAAAAGATATGGTATGATGGCATACGTGTGCGCATTCTTATAATAACCTTATAGCAACCTTATAGCAACGACCCTTGCAAGATTGGAGTATTTCCCATGAGATCCAAGTTCTTTGTGCTCGTCACCGTGCTCGCCCTGCTGCTGGGCGCCTTTACGCCGGCTCTGGCCCAAGATGCAGGCACGCCCCCGCCTCCCTTCTGTGGCGATCTGGCGGCGGAAGACTGCGCCATCCTCAAAGATTCGCAGGCGGCCATGCTGCAGGTGGCGCAGAACACGGCCCTTGCCACCTTCGACGTCACCCTGAACGGCATCCCCGGCCTGCCTGCCGACCCGATCAATGTCACCGTCTCCAACAGTGTGCTCTCCACCGCCGACGCAGCGGCGATGGCCGCTGCCCAGTCGATGGCGGGCATGAGCCAGATGGAAATGAATCAGGCGTTGGCGGACGACCCGCAGCCAATGATCGATCTGCTGGGCGGCTGGGATGTGGATATGGCCTTCGGTGTGACGATGACGCCTGAACTGGCGGCTTCGCTCGGCGCCCAATACGGCGTCGACCTGCCCAACCAACTGGCGGTCGAGGTCAAGCTGGTTGACGGGATTCTCTATTGGGACGTGAGCGAAGTGGCGGCCTTTGCCCCCACAGTTGCCGCCGGCTGGGTCGGCTTTCCCCTGGTGGAGCTGGTCAAGGCGCTGGCGCAGCAAGGCGCCTTTGATGCGGCCGCCGCAGCCATGGAAGATCCCAACATGGTCGCTGCCGGTGGCGCCTCACTGGCCGGTGTGGGCGCTCAGCAGTTCCTAATGGACAACACAGCGTTGCTCCAGAAGTACATGACGATTGAGCGGGGCGAAGATATTGAACTGGCGGGGCAGATGGGCGCCACTTTTGTCACGACTATGGACGTCGCCTCCTTCCTCAGCGGCCCGGAAGTCCAGCAGATGATCGTGGAGCTGGCCAAGAGCGGCGTCTTTGACGAGACCGGCTTCAGCGCCGCCGACATCGAGCAAAATGTGCAGATGCTGGGCATGATGGGGCCGATGCTCTTTGGCGGCTTTACGGCCACGGCCAAAGAGACCATCGGGCTGGACGATCTCTACCAGTACGATTACGAATCGGAACTGGCGTGGGATATGAGCAGCCTGGTGCAGATGGCGGCTGCCAGCGGCCAACTGCCCGCCGAACTGCAGCCCACGAGTGACAATGTCGGCTTCCGCTTCCTGACGGTTATCAGCAACGACAATATGTCCACCGAACAGAGCGAGACCATTGCCGCGCCCAGCGACGCGCAGATGATCCCGCTGGAATCGCTGCTGTCGGTCTCCACCGCCCCCTAGGCGCAGCCGGACCCACAAGCCTATCTGCCGGAGGCCGAGTTTCCAGTGAGACTCGGCCTCCGTTTGTCCGGCGCCGGCTTTATTCGCAGGCGTTGACCAGGGCACACGCCTGGTCGGGCGGCGCCGGCGCACGCACCTGCACCTGCCCCAAGGTAAGCTCGTCGCCCAGCGGCGCGCCTGTGCCATCCAGCAGCGGCAGCCGTTGCCCCGTCAGCGGATCGTAGACGCCCACCACCACGCGCCATTCGCCGGCGGCTGGTGCATCAGCGGGCAGCGGCAACTGCCGCCAATCCGCCAGCGCGTTTGCCGGCGCGCCTGCCTGGGCATGGGGAAGGGAGGGACGGCCAAACCACTGCGGCGCACCGTCGGCCTGTGCCACGGTCACGGCCTCTGCATCCGCAGCCTGGCCGGCGGGGGTGTGGCGCAGATGCACAAAGACCGCCAGTTCGGCAGGCCACGCCTGCATCCCTGCCGGCAGCGTCCACTGCAGCCACACATTCAGCGGCTGCCCCGGCTGCAGCGGGCGCGCCGGCAGCCAGCCGCGCAGTTCAATGGCGGCGCCGCTGGGCAGCTGCACCGCAGCGGGTAAGCCCGGCTGCAGCGCGCCCAGCCAGGGTGAAAGGCTCTCCCCCAGATCGGCGGCGTCCGCCCAATCGCTGGGAAGCTGCTGCAGCGCGCCGCTCTCCTCCCGTACAAACAGGGCAGGCTTGTCCGGATCGCCCCCGCTTGCAGTCACGGCGAAGATGTGCGGCAGCGTCAGCGGCAGCGTCGTGACGCGCAGCGTCTCGCCCGGCTGCCACGCCTGCGGCGGATACCAGACCAGCGCCGGCGGCGTGGCTGTGCCCAGCGTGGCGAGCGTCTCCCCGGCGGGGGTGCGCACCGCCAGCGCCGGTTCGCCGGCCGCCGCAAAATCGCCGCTCACCTGCCACTCCGCCACCAGTTTGGTTTGCCGCCAGCGCGGCCAATCTTCCGCCGCCAGCCGCACCAACTGCAGCGGCTCGTCTTGGTCACTGTCAGGCTGGTCGCTGCCAGGTTGGACGCTGCCAGGCGTGCGGGTAAAGCTGTAAAAGGCGGGAGGCACGCTCTTGTCCGGCGCGCCGCGGCGCAGCAGCAGATAGCCGCCGGCAGCATCCACCACGCCCCAATCGCCCGCCAGCATGGCATCCACGGCCGTCTTGAGGTCGCCGGGGGCCATGTCGGTGTTGGTCGTCACATCCAGCAGCGCCCAATCGGCGGGTACAGGCGCATCCAGCCCCAGCGGGAATTGGTAGACATACTGGCGGTGGCTGACATGCGGGTGGACGGCGGCCGTGGCGGTGACGGCGGCGGCGGACGGAATTTGCGCGGCAAAGCGCTCCAGCAGCAAGGGGTGCGCGGAAATCGGGGCTGGGTCATAGCGACCGCCCAGCGGGCCGCGCCCGTGCAGCAGATAGTTGCCGCCGCTCCAGCCCAGAATCCACAGCAGCAGCCCGGCGCTCAGCAGCGGCTGCAGCGCGGTGGCCGCATTCTGCAGCAGCGCCACAGCGGCCATCGTCCCACCACCGGCGGCAGGCAGATGCTGGAAATGGGGCGAGGCGCGACTCAGGCGGGGCGCGGCCCAGCGCCACAGCCGGCCAAGCCCAAACGCCGACGCCACCGCAAAATAGGGCACGAGCGGCGCGCTGTAGTGGAATTCCCCGTAATATTGGGCGGGGTAGGCGCTGAGCAGGTTGGCAAGCAGCAGCGGCAGCGAGAGCAGCACAATCTCCGGCCCCAGCAGCGCCAGCCAGCCAAAGGCAGCCAGCAGCCCGGCCAGATAGGCCACCCGCGCCGGCTGGGTTGCAATCTGCCAGACGACCTGCGGCTGGGTAAAAAAGCTTTTCAAGATGTCGGCGGAGGAATCGCCCAGCGCGCCATAGCGGGCGAAATAGCTGCTTTCGCTGCCGCCGTAGAGCGGCGCGGCATAGGCGGGCACAATCACAAAGGTCGCCAGCACAAACCAGAGCAGCCCCGCCAGCAGCACACCGGCGCCTGCCGCATAAGGTCCATAGCGGGCCACACCTGCCAGGCTCGGCGCGCCCGCCGTGCGCGCCCGCCGGCTCTCCAGCCAGGCGCGCCAGACGGCCCACAGCCCCAGCCCGGCGGCCAGCAGCGCGATCTCCTCTTTGACCAGCGCCGCCAACAGCGCCGCGACGACAAACTGTTTCCAACGCTGGGCTTCGACGGCCCAGAACGCCCACAGAATCAGCGGCACGGCCAGCACGGCGGCATGAAATTCGGTGAGCAGGGCGGATTGCAGCTGCGGGGCCAGCAGATAGGCGACGCCCAACGCGCAGGCTAGCGGGCGGGTAAGCTGCTGGAGCGGCTCGCGCTGCCAGACTTGGCGGCGCTGCTGCGCCGTCAGCAGCTTTTCAAACTGGCGCAGCGCCAGGCTGTAGAGCGGCAGCACGCCAATCGCCGCCGCCGCCACCTGCAGCAGCAGCAAGGCGCGCACGTCATCCCAAAGCCAATAGAGGGGGCTGATCAGCACCAGGATCGGCTCCACGTGGTCGGTCAGCCGTGTGGCGGTGAAGCCGTTGTCGGTCTGCTGGAGCCAGCGCCCGCGGCTGCTGTTCCAAATGGCCTGGTCGATCTGGCCCAGGTCGGCTTTGTGTGTGCGCATGGCGGCGTGCAGCTCCCAGGCCAGGTGGGTGAAGAGCACCACGTACAGCAGGGCCAGCCCGATCAGCAGCAGGCGGTAGGGGTCGGCCAGGAGCTTGCCGCGCGCGGTCAGGAGCGGCTGCTTCATGCGTGGGAGAGCGGGAGCAGTTCCAGCAGGGTGGATGCGACCTGTTCCACCTGCTGGGCGGTCAGCGTAGGGTACATGGGCAGCGAAAGAATCTCGGCGGCGGCGCGTTCGCTGGCGGGCAGGCTGCCGGCGCGCACGATGGGCGGGGCGTAGGCGGGCTGGCGATGCACAGGCACAGGGTAATGGATGCCCACACCGATGCCGGCGTCGAGCAGCCGCCGGCGCAGCACGTCCCGGTCGGGCACGCGCACCACATACAGGTGATAGACATGGCGGCAGCCTGGCCGCTCCACTGGGCGCACGACGGACGCCGGCAGCAGCTTGTTATAGAGGGCGGCCAGCGTGCGCCGCGCCTCGTTCTGGGCGTCGAGGTGGCGCAGCTTGACCCGCAGCAGCGCGGCCTGCAGTTCATCCAGCCGCGAATTGATCCCTTCCACCTGCGACACATAGCGGTCGGTAGGCGTCCAGCCGTACTCGCGCAGCAGGCGCACGCGTTCGAGCAGGGCACGGTTGCTGCCGACGACCGCTCCGCCATCGCCCAGCGCGCCCAAATTTTTGGTGGGGTAGAAGGAGAAGCAGGCCAGGTCGCCGAACGAGCCGAGCGGGCGGCCGGCAAAGGTGGCGCCGTGGGCCTGGGCGCAGTCTTCGATCAGCAGCAGCCCATAGCGGCGGGTGACGGCCTGGATGGCGTCGAGGTCGACGGCATGGCCATAGAGGTGTACGGGCAGCACCGCTTTGGTGGCGGGGGTGATGGCTGCTTCCAGCGCCTGCGGCGCCAGCGTGTAGGTGGCAGGGTCGATATCGACCAGCACGGGCGTGGCGCCGGCCATGCGGATGGCGGCCACGGTGGCGACCGCCGTATGCGCCACTGTGATCACCTCATCGCCCGGCCCAATGGCAGCGGCGCGCAGGGCCAGATGGAGCGCATCCGTGCCCGAATTGACGCCCACGCAGCCGTCTACCTGGCAGTAGGCGGCGAACTCGGCTTCAAACGCCGCCGTCTGGCGGCCAAGCACATACCAGCCGCTGTCCAAAGCAGCGGCCAACGCTGCGTCGATTTCCTCTTTGAGCGCCAGATAGCCGGCGCGCAGATCATTAAAAGGAATGGGAGTCAGCATAGCGGTTGGGTGCTCCACAGATTTTGTCACAACCTGGTTTGTCACAACCTGGAGTGTACACCGGAGGGGGAGTTCGCCCAAAGGGGATGGTGAGGTGAGCGGGGGTGTGCTTTATCGGCACGGCCCCCATGTCGCCTATTGCAGCAGTTGACAGCCGGCCCTTCGCTTTCTACAATAGAGCGGCCATGGGGAAACGAAAGCAAACGGAAACAGAGCTGCCGGCGCCTGCGTCTGCGGATGCAAGGCCGCAGTGGTTGGCGTTAAAGGAGGCGAGCGACTTTTTGGGCGTTCACTTCACGACGCTGCGCGCTTGGGCGGATCAGGGGGAGATCGCGGTCTTTCGCACGCCGGGCGGCCACCGCCGGTTTGGGCTGGCGGATTTGCGCCGCTTTCTGGCGCAGCGCAGCCACGTCGGCGCCGGAGAGGAACATGGGCTGGTGGCGGTGGCGGTGGGGCGCAGCCGGCAGGCGCTGCAGCGCACAGCGCCCGTGACGCCGGCGTGGCACTATGCCTTGCAGGGCGACGCCGAGCAGGCGCGCCGCCGGCGCGGGCGCCAGTTGTTTGCGCTGGCGGTTTCGTTTGTGCTGAAGCCGCAGCAGAGCGAACGGCTGCTGGAACAAGGCCGCGCATTGGGGTTTGAATACGGGAGCGAAGCGGCGCACAGCGGCGTGGGACTGGCCGAGACGGGCAAAGCAGTGCAATTCTTTCGCAGCCAGTTGGTGGAGACGGTGCGCAGCCAGGAAGAAAATCCCACGCCCGATGCCGATGATCTGCGTGTCCAGAAACTGATCAACCAATTCTTGGATGAAGTGCTCTATGCCGTGCTGGATGGCTACGAACTGGGGCACGGCGAGAGAGAGGCAGCCAAACCCGACGGCTCCTATACGCCCTGAGTCGTCGGGCAATCGGAGACGGAACGCAGGGAAGGGGGGCGCGCATACGCCGGCGCAGCGAGTGGCATGAGTGCGGATGGCTGAAAAACGATTTTGAGAGGTTGCGCTCTGGCAAGAGCACTGCTATAATCAAGATCCCGCAAGAGACAACCGGAAAGAAAAGCTGTGAGGAGTGAAAGCTGGCGATTTTTAACACTTTGGCCGGAAGAAAATTCACAGTATACTATATTGGGTTGTCTTCTTATCCAGAGGGCTGTGCAAGGTCAATCAATTCTCTGAATTTCCATTACTAGGGAGGTCTGTATGCTCAACCGGAGGACTTGGATTGTAGCGCTCGTGGCTCTGCTGTTGATGGCGAGCCTGGGTGGTTGTGCGATGGGAGATGTTGCCGCGCCCGACCGCGAAGTACCGATCAGTGTTGATGCCGCGCTTGAGGGTCAGAATGCGGGTCTTGCAGGCTTGATGGCCGGCAACGTTACCTGGACCGAGAGCCAGTTCAGCAGTTTCCTGACCGAACTCTTGCGTCAGAACACTGGCCCCAACCAGCCAGTTGACGCCATCACGGCCTGGTTCCAGCCGGACAACATGGTCCATCTGCGCGTTGCCTTGAAGGACGGCGTGCTTTTGGGCGGCAACAACATCGATTTGACGGGCAAGATCAGCGTCGCCGATGGCAAGGTGCAGGTCAATATGATGGACGCCGGCGCCAATGGCATGATGATCAGCGGCCCCATGATGCAGTTTGTCAGCGACTACATCAACAGCATGTTGGCCAACCCGGCTTATGGGGTGGCGGCAGCGGTTGAAACGGGCGACGGCACGATCACGATTTCGCTCGGCGGCATGTAATCTTCGGCAGTTTTGCCGCAACCTAACCGAATACAAGAGAGGCCCGGTATCGTCCCCCGCGAACCGGGCTTTTGTTTGAACGGGTGTCAGTGAACGGGTGTAAGGAGAGTACGCGTGTATGCTTCCATTGTAAAGCCCACCATGCTGCTGGATGAGGGGCGGGTGCGCGCCAATATCGCGCGCATGGCACAGAAGGCGCGCACCAACCAAGTGCGCTTCCGGCCCCATTTCAAAACCCACCAGTCGGCGCAGATAGGCGAATGGTTCCGGCAAGAAGGCGTCACGGCGATCACTGTGTCGTCCGTGGATATGGCGCGCTATTTTGCGGCCCACGGCTGGCAGGATATTACGATTGCCTTTCCCGCCAACGTGCGCGAGATCGACAAGATCAACCAACTGGCCGGGCAAATTCGCCTGCACCTGTTGGTGGAGTCGGTGGCGGCGGTACACTATCTCGAGCAGCGGCTCACCTCCCCGGCGGCAGTCTGGATCGAGGCGGATGCGGGCAGCGGGCGCAGCGGTGTAGGCTGGGATGACCCCGGAACCCTGCACGAAGTGGCGAGCGCCATTACAAGCGGCCGGCGGCTGCAGCTGCAGGGGCTGCTCACGCACGCCGGCAACACCTACGCTGCGCGCACGCTGGAGACGGTTGCCGCCATCCATACGCAGACGGTGACGCGGCTGGAACGCATGCGCAGCCGGCTGCAGGAAGCGGGTTTTCTCGGCCTGGAACTCTCGATCGGCGACACCCCGGCCTGCAGCATGTTGGAGAAGTTGGGAGACGTGGATGAAATGCGCCCCGGCAATTTCGTTTTTTATGATCTGACGCAAATGGTGATCGGCTCCTGCACCGCTGCCGACATTGGCTTTGTGGTGGCCTGCCCGGTTGTAGCGGTGCATAGCGAGCGGCGTGAGCTTGTCCTGTATGGGGGAGCGGTTCATCTTTCCAAGGAGATGCTGCCCCGCCCCGACGGTTCTGCCGGCTATGGCGCTGTGGTGCAGCTGCGGGCGGGCGGGTGGAGCGAACCGCTGGCGGGGGCGTGGCTGCGTTCGCTGTCGCAGGAACATGGCGTCGTGCAGGCGACGGAAGAGGCATGGGCGGCAGAATCGTCGGGGCTGGGCGCTGTCGCCGTGGGCGACTTGCTGGGGGTCATTCCCGTGCATTCATGCCTAGCGGCTGATCTCCTGAAGCACTATGTCACGCTGGAAGGGGAGACGCTGGCAATGGCGGCGATTCCCGGCTGAGCGCGGCGGGAACACAAGGCGTGGGCAGAGATTGTCTGGATTTTATCCAGCCCAATTTGACCACATGAGAGGCCGTGTGCTATTCTTCTACTTCGTGGGTTTGTCGCGCCATGGGCTGTTTGGCCGTCCCATGAATTTTGCAGCGGCAGCCCTGCCCAGCGAAATTGTGCTCCGCCGGCCTTATGCCGGCGGTTCGGAATTGCAAACAGAGATTGTAAACAAGCGATTTTAGGATTGCGCGGTTTGTGCAAGCAGGCCGTGCGTAGCAAGCGGAGGAAAGTTTGCCGACAATTAATCAGTTGGTGCGCAAAGGCCGTGCCGAAGTTGCGAAGAAAGAAAAGGCGCCGGCGCTGCGGTTCACCAAAAACACGTTGACTGGCCGGATGCGCCGCATGCAAATGGGCAACCCGCAAAAGCGCGGTGTCTGTACGCAGGTGCGCACCACAACGCCAAAGAAGCCGAATTCCGCCCTGCGCAAGGTAGCGCGCGTGCGTTTGACCAACGGCATTGAAGTCACCGCCTATATTCCGGGCGAAGGGCACAACCTGCAGGAGCACAGCGTCGTGCTGGTGCGCGGCGGCCGTGTCAAGGACTTGCCCGGCGTGCGCTATCACATTGTGCGTGGTGCGCTGGACAGCCAGGGTGTGGACAAGCGCAAGCGCGGACGCAGCAAGTACGGCACCAAGCGCCCCAAGGCGAAATAGGGAGGCGGGAGAATTAAATTATGCGCAGAAACAGTGCAGAGCGGCGTCAGGTATTGCCCGACCCGCGCTACAATAACCTGATTGTGGCCAAATTCATCAACAATGTCATGGAGCGAGGCAAGAAGAGCATCGCCGCCAGCATTGTCTACGATGCGTTGGTCCTTATTGAAGAACGCACCAAGCGGCCCGGCATTGAAGTCTTTGAAGAGGCGATGCGAAATGCCACGCCGCAGATTGAAGTCAAGCCACGCCGTGTGGGTGGTGCGACGTATCAGATTCCGATTGAGCCTAGCCCGGAGCGCAAGCAGGCATTGGCCATGCGCTGGCTGATCGACAACGCCCAAAAGCACAGCGGTCGCGATATGGCGTCCCGTTTGGCCGGCGAGTTGATGGACACGGCCCGCAATGAGGGCAACACCATCAAGAAGCGCGACGATACGCACAAGATGGCGGAAGCCAACCAGGCGTTCGCGCACTTCCGTTACTAGCATTTTTTAGGTGTTTTCCGCACAGGGCAATTTGCCTTTTCCGGTGCGGCGCCTCTGCTCATAAGAATCGACCGCTCCCTGGTCTGCACCGGCTCGTGACCGAGTCGTGGCGGCAGCCATCAGCGGAGATCGCTTGTGGGGCATCGGCGCCGCATCATTTTGTGTGCGGGCCGCGTAGGCGGCGTGCCGGGTTTAAAAGCGACCGGCTTGAGAGCGACCGGGGTGCGGTGATGTTGTTTGGCGGCAGTTAGCGGAGATAGAGAAAACAGGACACAGGACAGTTGTATGGACGAATACCCGATTGAACGAATACGCAATATTGGCATCATTGCCCACATCGATGCCGGCAAAACAACGACCACGGAACGCATCCTTTTTTATTCCGGACGCATCCACCGCATGGGTGAGGTGCATGAAGGGACGGCTGTCACGGACTGGATGGTGCAGGAGCGGGAACGCGGCATCACCATTACGGCTGCCGCCATCACCACTTCGTGGAAAGATCGCATCACGGGCGAAGACTGCCAGATTAATGTGATCGACACACCTGGCCATATTGACTTTACCGCCGAAGTGCAGCGCAGCTTGCGTGTGCTGGATGGAGGCGTGGTTGTGTTTGACGCCGTGGCCGGGGTCGAACCTCAGTCGGAAACGGTCTGGCGGCAGGCCGACCGCTACAAAGTGCCGCGCATCTGCTTTGTCAACAAGATGGATCGTGTGGGCGCCAGCTTTGAGCGCACTATTCAGATGATTATCGAACGCCTGGGCGCCGTACCCCTGCCGGTGCAGCTGCCGCTGGGCCGCGAAGATACCTTCAAGGGCATCATTGACTTGATTGAAATGCAGTCGCTGACTTTTTCCGACGAACTGGGCGCGGCGCCTATCGTCGGCGAGATTCCCGCCGACATGATGGAAGCGGCGCAGGCGGCGCGCGAGACGATGGTCGAACGCATTGCCGAGACGGATGATGAATTGACCATGCGCTTTTTGGAAGGTGAAGAGATCACCGTCCCGGATATCTACCGGGCACTGCGCAAAGCCACCATCAACAACGAGCTGATTCCGATCTTGTGCGGCACGGCGCTGCGCAACAAAGGCGTGCAGCCGCTGCTGGATGCGGCGATCCGGTATCTGCCCAGCCCCCTCGACATCCTACCGGTCGTAGGCACGGACCCGGATACGGGTGAAACCGTCTCCCGCCCAGCTGACGCAAGTGCGCCCTTTGCCGGGCTGGTCTTCAAAATTGTGACCGATCCCTTTGTGGGACGGCTGGCCTATGTGCGGATCTATTCCGGCAAGCTGGTTTCGGGTGAAACGGTTTACAACTCGAATCGCGGGCGGCGCGAACGCATCGGACGGCTGGTGCGTATGCATGCCGAAAAGCGTGAGGATGTGAAGGAAAGCAGCGCCGGCAATATCGTCGCCATCGTCGGTCCCAAGGAGTCGTATACAGGCGAGACGCTGTGCGACGCCAAGCAGCAGATTGTTCTGGAAACGATCGAGTTCCCCGAACCGGTGATCAAGGTGGCCGTCGAGCCGAAGTCCAAGGCGGACCAGGATAAGATGACCGATGCGTTAATCAAGCTGGCGGAAGAGGATCCGACATTCCGCGTCCAGTATGATGAGCAGACCGGCCAGACGGTGATTTCCGGCATGGGCGAGCTGCATCTGGACATTATTGTAGACCGCCTGAAGCGCGAGTTTCGCGTGCAGTGCAACGTCGGTCGCCCGCAGGTCGCCTATCGCGAGACGATCACACGGCATGTCAAGATCGAAGGTCGCTTTGTCCGCCAGTCCGGCGGCCGCGGCCAGTATGGCCATGTTTGGTTGGAAATGGCGCCCACGGAACCGGGAACCGGTTTTGTGTTCGAAGACAAACTCGTCGGCGGCTCCGTACCGCGCGAATATGTTGCGCCGGTGCAAAAGGGTATCGTCGAGGCGATGGAGAGCGGCGTGCTGGCCGGCTATCCCGTGGTCGATGTGCGGGTGGCGCTGGTGGACGGCAGCTACCACGAAGTGGACTCGAGCGAAATGGCCTTTAAAATTGCCGGCAGCATGGCTTTCAAGGACGGCGCACAAAAGGCCGGCCCTATCCTGCTGGAGCCGATGATGAAGGTGGAGGCGGTTGTGCCGGAAGAATTCGTCGGCGACACCGTAGGTGATTTCTCCAGCCGGCGCGGTCTGGTGGAAGGGTTGGAGTCACGCAGCGGTGGGGTGCAGGCTGTGCACGCGCTGGTGCCGCTGAGCGAAATGTTCGGCTATGCCACCGATGTGCGCTCGATGACCAGCGGGCGCGGCAGCTTTACCATGCAGTTCGAGAAGTATATGCCGGTCAGCCAGAGCATTGCCGAAAAGGTGCTGCGCGGCCAGGCATGATGCAGATGACACGGGCCATCTGCCTGTGCGGATCCACAAAAAGCCGGCTCCTTGACAGGAGCCGGCTTTTTTGATTGGCTGTTTTTGCTAACACACGGTTAGCTGTTAAAGCGCAGCCCTCACCCACCACCGCCGCCGGTGGAACAACTGTCGCCGCCGGAGACGCCGCCACCACCGGCGCCGCCCTTCACGCCAAAGGTCGAAAACTGCTTGCTGACCTGCATACCGGCGCATTTGGGGCAGACAATCTTCTCTTGCGAGGAAGCACTGCGCACCAGATATTCAAAGGCCGCACCACAGTTGATACAAACATATTCATACAAAGGCATACTGCAGCTCCCTGACTACATACATGAGACGATATACAAAGACATCCGTAAGACATACATGAGACGATAAAACGACTTAGAGCAGCCCCATCTTCTGCACGTTATCCGCCAGCAGAAAGATGGCGAGAACGATGACAAAAACCGCAAAGGCTTTGCGCAGATGTTCGGGCGGCAAGAGGCGAGTCAGACGCACCCCCACCAGCGCACCCGTCAACCCAGCCGTGACAAAAATGGTCACCAGCCCAATATCCAGCGGCGGCCCTTGCAGATGGCCCAGAAAGCCGGCCAGGCTGTTCATGGCAATCACCACCAGCGATGTCCCCACCGCCTGCCGGAAGGGCAGCCCCACCAGCATCACCAGGGCGGGGACAATCAGAAAGCCGCCGCCTACGCCGAGAAAGCCGGTCAGCACACCCACACCGGCGCCGCCGGCCACAGTGACCAGCCAGCCGCGCCCGCCCTCGTCACTGCCGAGTGGGGTTGGTCTCAGCAGCATCAGGAGGCCCACCACCAGCATCAGCCCCGCAAACAACAGCATGAGCGTGGTGGAGGAGATGGCTTTTGACCAGCCGGCGGCCAGATAGGCCGTCGCCATGCCGGCGCCGCCAAAGACCAGCGCCACTTTCCAGTTGAGCGTCCCCTGCGAACGGTGCATAAAGGCGCCCATGGCGCTGTTGGCGCCGACAATCACCAACGACGCAGTCACAGCGGCCTGCGGGCTTTGGCCCACCAGGTAGACCAGCGCAGGCACAGTGAGAATGGAACCGCCGCCGCCGAGCAGACCCAATGATAAACCAATTCCGAACCCAAGTAGAATATCCAACCCAAATTGCATCACAGGAGCCGCCTTTCCGCCGCGTCGTTACTTGCTGCCGCTTTCTGTAGGCAGGAACTTGGACCAGCACTCCTCACCCTCATTCAGCGTCACCACATCTTCAAAGCCATTGGCCAGCAGCAGGCTGGCGGCAATCTGTGAGCGATAGCCGCTGGCGCACTGGGTAATGATGGTGCGGTCGCGCGGGATTTCCTGCAGGCGGTCGACCAGATAGCCGAGCGGCACATGCTGCGCCCCCACGATATGCTTCTCGGCATATTCACTCTTGCCGCGCACATCGATCACCTGCATACCGTTCTGCGGCAGCCGTTTTGCCAGCCCACGCGCCGTGATGACCGGCATCGCTTGCGTATCGTGGGCCGCCACTTCGGGGCCGAAGTAGCCGGGTACATAATCGATGCCGATCGAACGCAGGTCGGTAAGAACAGACAATTCGCTGTCCACCGAAGGCAGCAGCAGATAGACGGGCCGCTCATAGTCCACCAGCCAGCCCAGATAGGTGACAAACGACAGATTGTCTGCCGGCACGTTGATGACGCCGGGGACATGGGAGAAGGCAAACTGGCCGCGGTTGCGCAGATCGAAGACCTGGCCGCCATCCTGGATGACGGCATTCAACATGCTGCGGTCAAAGCTGGTGGGCGTCGGCAGCCGGTTGATCAGAAGCGGGCCGATCTTGTTGACCTTCTTCATCTGGGCAAAATACTTGGGCGGCTCCGGCTGTCCGGCCAGCAGCCAGCGCACAAATGGTTCCTCGCCTTCCTGCTGAAAGGCAGGGTTGAAGAGCTTTTCGTAGCCCAACGTCGTGGAAGGCACCGCGCCCAGCGCCTTGCCGCAAGCACTACCGGCGCCGTGGCCGGGCCAGATCTGCAAATAGTCGGGCATCGCCTTAAACTTCTGCACAGTGCGATACTGTTGGCGTGCGCCGGCTTCCTTTGTGCCCTTGTAGCCGGCAGCTTCCTCCAGCAGATCGGGGCGGCCCACATCGCCGACAAACAAGAAATCGCCGGTAAAGACGCCGATCGGCTGGTCGGCGGCGGCGGTGTCCGTGATCTGGAAGGCGATGTGTTCGGGCGTATGGCCAGGAGTGTGCAGCACATCCACTTTGACATTGCCCACCATAAAGGTGTCACCATCGCGCACCAGAATGACGCGCGGGTCGCTCGCGTAGCCATATTTCCACTCGTCATCGCCCATGTCGCTCAGATAGACGGCGGCGCCGGTGGCCGCGCTCAATTCGCGACTGCCGCTGACGAAGTCGGCGTGGATATGGGTTTCCGTGACATGCGTAATGCGCAGGTTTTCCTTTTCGGCGGCCCGCAGATACGGTGCAACGTTGCGCATCGGGTCAATCACCAATGCTTCGCCGGTTTTGGCGCAGCCGACCAGATAGGAGGCCTGCGCCAGCTTCTCATCATAAAAGTATTTCAGCAGCATTTGAATTCTCCTTATGTGTTGCCGCGCCGGCGCTCAGCGCTTGGTGGGCAGCCCCTGACGCGTCCATTCGAACAGCCCGCCTAAGTCATAGACCTCGCTGTAGCCGGCCGCCAGCAGGGTCTGCGCCGCGTGTGCGCTACGGCTGCCGCTGCGGCAGTAGACCACTACAGGCTTGTCCTTGGGAATCTTGTTCAATTGGTGGTTCAAATCGCCCACTGCTATGTTGATCGCACCGGCGATGTAACCGCTTTTGTACTCCTGCGCCGTGCGCACATCCACCAGGGTATGCGCCTGCTTGCCGTCGATAAAACGGCTCTTGTAATCGGGGGGCTGGATCAAGGGATGATTGGCCGAAGAGTGGCCGCCAAACAAACGGGACAAAAAGCTCATAGGTGTTCATCCTTCCTCTTGCGACATGATTTAGTTCACTCTCTCTACTATACACTGGTCTTACTTGCTCAGCATTCCCGTCTTGCTTATAATGAGCATAAGTAAAACTTATGCTGAATGTCAACAAGCTTGAAGTATTTGCAGCGGTCGTGCGGGCAGGCAGCTTCAGCGCCGCGGCGCAGCAGCTCCTGATGACGCAGCCTGCCGTCAGCCAGCACATCCATGATCTGGAGGCGAGTCTGGGCACGCGTCTTTTTGATCGCGGGCGGCGGGGCGTCACATTGACGGCAGCCGGCGAACAATTGAACGGCTACACACGCGCCCTCTTTCGTTTGCTGGCCGAAGCGGAAAATGCCGTCACCAATGTCGAACAACTGGCGGCGGGGCAAATCCGCATCGGCGCCACACCGGGCATCAGCGTCTATTTGCTGCCAGAACCGATCCAAGAGTTCCACGCCCGCTATCCCAAGCTGCAAGTGACGACCGAGACCGGCATCACGCCGCAGATTTTGGACAAGCTGCGCCAGGGGCAGTTGGAGTTGGGGTTGATTGAAGGCGAGCTGGCGCAGCCGCTGCGTCCGGAGCCGGCCCTCGGCGTACAGCGGCTGCAGATCGTGGAACAGTGGGTAGTGGTCGGCCCCAAACACCCCTGGTGGGGGCGCGCCGCCGTGGCCATTGGGGAATTGGGTGGGCAGACCTTTATTCTGCGCCAGCGCAGCAGCCAGACACGCGCCTGGTTGGCAGATGTATTTGCGCAGCATAGTCTGCAGCCGCGCATCGGCGCCGAATTTGATAATGTTGAGTCGATCAAGCGCGCGGTCAGCAACAGCACCAGCATCACCGTGCTGCCGCAGTATGCCGTGCAGCACGAGGCGGAAAACGGGCGGCTGTGGCTGCTGCATGTGGAAGACGCGCCGCTGCAGCGCACGCTAAAGATGGTCTGGAACCAGGAGACGTATATCTCACCGGTGACACATGCGTTTTTACGCTGTCTGCAGCGCTGCCTGCCGCAGCTTAGCCTGGAGCAGATCGACGGCAGCGGCTAGCGGAGCGTAACAAACTCGGCCGCAATCCAGCCGGCTGCGCCATCGTCCAGACGGATGCGCAGCCACTGGCCGTCGTCGCTGCGCCCCAGAATCGTCACAACCGCGCCGGGGTTTAGCTTGCGCACAATGGCGGCTGTGGTGGCGGCCTCTGCGCGCACGTTCAGGCGGCCGTCCGACGTGACGATGGCGGCGACCGGCGTGGACAGGGGCACGGTCTCCTCAGCCACGGTCTCCTCTGCCGCATCCTCTGCCGCAAGAGGCGCAGCCGTGGGTGAGGCAGGCGGGGCAGCCGGCTGCTGCGCGTTCTGGGTGCCGGTGGCGGCGATCTGCGCCATCAAATCATCCAGCACCCGCACGGGCACATCGCCCTGCGCCAGCAGCGTGGCAATCGGAGCCGGGTCGGGCGCCTCCTCCACCACCACAAGCGCGTCCCCCCCATAGACCCGCAGTTGGCCCGCCGGCGTCCAGCCATAGACGGCATCTTCATTATAGACGGAATACCAGCCGCCGTCGGCGGATTTGCCGGTCACGGTGAGGACACCCCCCACCGGCACGGAAGCCAGCGCACGCCCGCCGCGCTGGGCATAAATGGCCGTTCCGCCGGGAGCAATCCCCATGGCAGAAGGGGTCTGATTGGTGAAAAGCAAGCGAGCGGCCTGCCGCTGCTGGACCGCCGGATCAACGCCGGCTGCGCTTTGCAATTCCGCTTCAGCCGGCGTCACAAACTGGGCGCCGGCCGCGGGGGTCAGCAGCGAGAAGACATTTGCCCCCTTAGGGTAGACAGGCGTCGACTGGACGGGACGCACGATATCGGCAGGAATGGCTGTGGCCGCCGCCGCCGGCGGCCCACCACAGCCGGCCCACAAAAGCAGAAGCGGGGCGAGCCAAACGAGTGATTTACTCATAGCGCAGTGCATCGATCGGATTGAGCCGGCTCGCTCGATAGGCTGGATAGATGCCAAAGAAAAGACCGACCGCCATCGAAAAGAGCAGCGAGGTTAGGACGGCATCCATGCCGACCACCGCATCAAAAGCATCAAAGGCTGTACTGACGCCAAACGCCATGCTCCATCCCAGCAGGATGCCGATGGCTCCGCCGACAACCGCCAGGGTGATCGCCTCAATCAGAAACTGGACGAGCACGTCGGCGCGCTTGGCGCCGACCGCCTTGCGCAGCCCAATCTCGCGTGTCCGTTCGGTGACGCTGACCAGCATAATATTCATAATGCCGATGCCGCCCACCAAAAGGCTGATAGCGGCGATGGCGCCCAGAAAGATCGTGAGTGCACCCAGAATATCGCCAAAAACGGAGATGATGTCATTCTGGCTGATGATGGTGAAATCGTCCTGATCCAGATATTTGATGTTGCGCCGCTCACGCAGCAGCTCCGTCAACTGCTCCTGCGCAGCGTCCATGCGGCTGGCGTCGTCCACCGATGCGTAGATGACGCTGAGCACATACTGGCCGCTGACCGTCTTTTGTTTGAAGAGCCGATCCTGGGCTGTGGTCAGCGGCATAAAAACCGACTTGTCCTGGTTGCCGCCGGGGCCGCCGCCTTTGCTCTCCATCACGCCGATCACGCGAAAGTTGAGGTTGTTGATCTGCACCGTCTGATCGATCGGATACTCGCCGTTGGGGAAAAGCTCGGTGTAGGCATCCTGGCCCAGCAAGACCACACGCTGCCGCTCATCAAAATCGGCCTGCGTAAAGAATTGGCCGGCGGTGGTGTTCCAGGCGCGTACATCCGGGAAATTGGGGGTTGTTGCGCTGACCTGCACCGCAATGTCCTTGCCGTTGCGGGCTGCGCTGGCAGCCGTCTGATATTCGCCGGCGGCGGCGCGCACTTCCGACACATAGCCGCTGTCGGTGATGGCGGTGAGGTCGCCGATTGTGATCGACTTGGGCGCGCTCTGGCGTAAGCGGCTGGGGCCATCATTGATGCTGCCGGGCGCAATAAAGAGCAGGTTGCTGCCCAAGCCGGCAAACTGATCGGTGACATACTTCTCCACGCCGCGCCCGATCGACATCAGCGCGATGACGGCGCCGACGCCGATAATGATGCCGAGCATGGTCAGGATGCTGCGCAGTTTGTTGGCGGCCAGCGCCCTCATGGCAATGCGGATCGCTTCAAGCACCTTCATGCTGCGCCACCTCCATTTCATGGTGTGTGCGGTGAATCCCGGCGGTTGGCGGCCGCCGTTCATCGCTCTCGATCACACCGTCACGAATATGCACCACGCGCTCGCAGTACTCTGCGGTTTCCGGGTTGTGCGTCACGAATACAATGGTGATGTTCTGCTCCAGATTGAGCCGTTGGAACAGCTCCATAATCTCAATGCTGGTTTTGGTGTCCAGATTGCCCGTCGGCTCATCAGCCAGGATCATAGAAGGCTGGTTGATCAGCGCCCGCGCGATAGCCACCCGCTGCTGCTGGCCGCCGGACAGTTCGTTGGGGTTATGGTGGAGGCGGTCGCCCAGCCCGACAAGCTGCAGCGACTCCTGGGCGCGCTTGTGCCGTTCACGCCCGCTGACGCCGGCATAGATCAAAGGCAGCTCCACATTGGCTAACGCCGAGGTGCGCGGCAGCAGGTTGAAGCTCTGAAACACAAAGCCGATCTTGCGGCAGCGGATGGTGGCCAGTTCGTCGTCGTCCAGCCGGCTTACATCCTGGCCGTCGATCTCAAATGTGCCTTCACTCGGCACATCCAGGCAGCCGATAATATTCATCAGCGTGGACTTGCCGCTGCCGCTTGGCCCCATGATGGCGATCATTTCACCCTGCGCCAGCGTCAGATCCAGACCGCGCAGCGCCTGCACCTCGACATCGCCCATTTGATAGATCTTTTTGATGCCGCGCAAGGCAACGACCGGCTCGCTCACAGCTAATTGCCCCCGCCAAAGAGTGCGCCGCGCAGCTGCTCGGCCCCGGTCTGCGTCACCAGCGCAATGGTGTCGCCTGCATCCAAGCCCGCCAATATCTGGCTCTGCCTGTCATTGCGCAGCCCCAACTCGACTTCCTGCAAGGCAGGCTGGTCGCCGACCATCTTGTAGACATAGGCTGCACCTGTGTTGCGGTCGAGTGTAATAAAGCGGTTGGGGATCAGAACCACATCATCCACCTCTGCCGTCGTGATGATGGCCGTGGCGCTCATGCCGGAGCGCAAAGGCTCTTCCGTCGCATCCGGCACGATTGTGACTTCATAGGCCACCACATTGTTGACGTTGGCTGCCGTGGGTGAAATTCTGGTCACTTTGCCGCTGATTTCGGCGTCGGGCAGCGCGTCGATGCTCAACCGCACCGATTGGCCCACCGCCACCTGGCGCACATCAATTTCGTCCACCAGCACTTTCATGGTGAACCCGTTGAGATTGGTGAGCACAATGGCAGGCAGCCCGTTGGCGGACTGTTCGCCCTGTTTGATATTAACCTGGCTCACCACGCCATCGAAGGGGGCCACGAGGCGGGCGTTCTTCAGCGTATTCTCCGCCTGCAGTTGGCTCAACTGCGCCTGCTGAAGTTGGGCGCGCGCAATTTCCAGGTCTTCTTGTTTGGCCCCTTCCAGTAAATTGGACAAGCTGTTCTGGGCGTTGACGACTTGGGCCTGCGCCTGGCGCAAACCGGACTGCCCCTGGGCAATCTGGTTCAACCCCTGGGAAAGCTGGCCCTGGGTAGCCGATTCCTCGGTTTTTGCGGCCTGGGCTTTGGCGACCTCATAGTTGATCGTCGCATTTTGCAGCTCGGTGGACTGGGGGAACATGCCGACGTCGGGCTGGTCTTTAATCTTGTTGTAGGCCTGCTGCGCCTGGTTGAGGGCAGTTTCGGCCTGGCGCAGCTGCGAGTTGTTGATCGTCTGCTGCGTTTCGTTCGGCCCCACAGTCAAATCACGATAGCTGGCCTGGGCGCTGGCAATGGCCGCTTCGGCGCCGGCAACGCCGGCCTGCGCCACTTCCACGGCAGCCTGTGCGGCGGCGACATCCATTGGGTCAGGCGGCGCTTCCAGTTTGCGCAGCTGCGCGGCGGAGATGTCTTGCGAGACTTTGGCTTGCGCCAGAGCCAGCGTCAGATCGGTGGTGTCCAGCTCCGCCAGCAGTTGACCCGCTTGCACGGTCTCGCCTACCGACACCAGCACATTGTTGACCGTGCCCGCGCTGCGAAAGAGCAGCGACACCTGTGATTCCGGTTCAATGCTGCCTGCAGCGTTGACGGTGCTGAGGATGTTGCCGCGCTCCACTGCCGCCGTCTCATAGGAGGATTCTTGGGCTTGGGCCTGCGGCTGGACGACAAAGCGTTGATAGGCGAACCAGCCACCCACTGCGACAACGACGGCGATCAGCAGAAAAGTAATAAAGCGTCTCATACAACTTCCATTCACATGGTAAAATTGCCAAAAAAAACAGTGCGTATACCTATACGTTCTTTATTGTAGTCGAGTTGCGCGCGGCGTCATAGCCGGAAACTTCCAATTCCCGATTCTATGGCATATTTTACCTTTCCGCAGTGAGGGGCGGTTCGATGCCGAAGCCGGCCAGATGTTCCAGCGCCTTCACCAGGGCGTGATTGCCTTCGGCGCCCAGCCCCTGCGCCTGCAAAGTGCGATAAAGCTGAAAGATCAACGCCGTGCCCGGCAGCGGCACGCCCAGCTCGTCGGCGGCATCCATCACCAGACGTAAATCTTTTTGCTGCAAATCCACCGTAAAGCCAGGCCGCCAATCGCGCGCAATAATCTGGGGCGCGCGGTTGGTGAACATCCAACTGCCGGCGGCGCCCTGGCTGATCGCCGCAACGGTTTTGTCTAAATCGACAGCCCCGGCCTGGGCAAGCATCAACGCCTCGCACATCGCCAGGCAGTTGCCGACCACAAGAACTTGATTGACAAGTTTGACCGTCTGCCCCGCGCCGGCGCCGCCGACATGGGTCACAGTCTTGCCCATTGCCTGCAGCACCGGCAGGGCGCGTGCAAACTGGGCGTCATCCCCGCCCACCATGATGCTGAGCGTGCCCTTGGCGGCGCCCTCGCTGCCGCCGCTGACGGGCGCATCGAGCATATAGACGCCGTTTTGCGCCAGGCGGTCGGAGATGGATTTGGTGGCCTGCGGGCTGATGGTGCTGCAGTCGATCAGCAGCGATCCCGGCTGTGCGCCGTGGATAATCCCCTCTTCGCCCAAGACGACCGCCTCCACATCCGGCGTATCGCTGACGCAGACAAGGATCATATCGCTGCGTGCAGCCACATCCGCCGGGCTTGCGCCGGCGTGGGCGCCCTGCGCCACCAGCTCCTGCATACGGGAGAGGGTGCGATTCCACACGGTCAAAGGGAAGCCGGCCTTAAGCAAGTTGGCCGCCATACCACGCCCCATAATGCCGAGGCCAATAAATCCAATTCGTTCCATGATGTAAGCTCTCCTAAACAGGCTGGTTGATTCTTGATAAAGAAACGTGCCCGAACCGCCAAGGCGATTCGGGCACGTTTGTCTGCAAAGCTTGTACAGCCGGGCTGGTACAGCCAAAACAGAGGGTTACTGCAGCAGCGCCTCAAACTCGTCGGCGGGAGTGTCTGTCTTTTCCACCGGCTTGTGGTCGGTGATGTCGAGCACAAACTCCTTGGCTGCCGGCCCGTTCTCCTTCTCCACATCCCGATAATCCACTGTAATGGTGTCGCCGGGCGAGAATTTTTCGCTCAACATGCCTTCGCTGAGCGGATCCTGAATCTGGTTCTGAATCACGCGGCGCAGCGGGCGGGCGCCATAGTCCGGGTCATACCCGGCGTCGGCGACGGCGAGACGGGCAGCCTCGGTCAGTTCCAGCTTCATGTCCTGCTCGGCCATCTGCAAGCGCAGCGGGCGCAGTTCCAGCTCGACAATCTGGGCGATCTCATCCCGGCTGAGGCTGCGGAAGACCATGATGCCGTCCAACCGGTTGATAAACTCAGGCCGGAAGGTCTTTTTGAGGGCATCGAGAACCTTGCCCTTCATGGTCTCATACTCGCTCTCACGCTTCTCGTCGTCTGCCTGGTTGATGACAAAGCCCAAACCCTTGGAACCCTGAATCAGCTTGGCGCCGATATTGCTGGTCATCAGCAACAGCGTGTTGCGGAAGTCCACGCGCCGGCCCTTGGCATCACTCAAATAGCCGTCTTCCATGATCTGGAGCAGCATATTGAACGCTTCCGGATGCGCCTTTTCGATTTCATCGAACAGCACCACGCTGTACGGGCGGCGGCGCACGGCCTCGGTCAACTGGCCGCCTTCATCATAGCCCACGTAGCCCGGAGGGGCGCCGACCAGGCGGCTGACATTGTGGCGTTCCATAAACTCGCTCATATCGAGCTTGATCAACGCCTCTTCACTGCCGAACATAAACTCCGCCAGGGTCTTGGCCAGCAGCGTTTTGCCGATGCCCGTAGGTCCCAGGAAGATAAAGCTGCCGATGGGGCGGCTGGGGTCTTTCAAGCCGGCCCGTGCACGGCGCACAGCCTTCGCAATCGCCTTGATCGGCTCATCCTGGCCGATAATGCGCTGGTGCATCACCCGTTCCATCTCCAGCAGCCGCTCGCGCTCGGCGCCGGCGATGCGGCTGACCGGCACGCCTGTCCACATGGCGACAACCTCAGCAATATCTTCTTCGCCCACCTTGGGCTGGTTCGTGGCTTCATTCCAGCCTTCGCGCAGTTCGCTGAGCCGCGCTTCCAACTCCACCTCGCGGTAGCGCAGATCAATGGCATCATCAAAGCGCTGCAGTTCGAGCGCCTGCTCTTTTTCCTTCTGCAGCTTCTTGAGGTTCATAAAGGTTTCGCGCAGGCTGGCGGCATAGGGCGCCTTGTACATGCGGACGCGGCTGCCGGCTTCGTCGATCAGGTCGATGGCCTTGTCGGGCATAAACCGATCCGGCACATAGCGGGCGGCGAGATGAGCCGCAGCGTGCAGCGCCTCATCCGTAATCACCAGCTTGTGGTGATCTTCATAGCGGCTGCGCACACCCTTGAGAATCTCGATCGTCTCCTCAATCGACGGCTCTTCCACCAAGATGGGCTGGAAGCGGCGTTCGAGGGCGGCGTCGCTCTCGATATATTTGCGATACTCATCCAGCGTCGTGGCGCCGATCACCTGCAACTCGCCGCGACTCAGGGCCGGTTTGAGAATATTGGCGGCGTCCACGCTGCTGCCGGCGGCGCCGGCGCCCACCAGCATGTGCACTTCATCAATAAACAGGATCGACTGCGAAGCGATGACCTCTTCGATCACCTTTTTCAGCCGCTCCTCAAACTGGCCGCGGTACATCGTACCCGCCACCAGGCTGCCGACGTCCAGCATCAACAGGCGCTTGTTGAGCAGCGGCTCCGGCACATCGCCATCAATAATGCGCTGCGCCAGCCCTTCGACGATCGCCGTCTTGCCGACGCCAGGCTCCCCAATCAGCGCGGGGTTGTTTTTGGTGCGCCGGCTCAGGATCTGGATCACGCGCTCGATCTCCGATTGGCGGCCAACCACGGGGTCCAGCTTATTCTCCTCGGCGGCGGCGGTCATGTCGTAGCCAAGCTGGTCCATGAGCGGCGTCTTGGACTCTTTCTTCTGCTTTTCTTTGGTCTGCGCCTGGTTTTGCAGAATATTGCGTGCGGTCTGTGTGCGCACGCGATCGAGGTTGATGCCCAACCCGCGCAGCACATTGACGGCAATGCCTTCGCCTTCGCGCACAAGACCAAGCAGCAGATGCTCGGTGCCGATATAATGGTGGCCCATAAGGCGGGCTTCATCGACGGCAAGCTCGATCACGCGCTTGGTACGCGGCGCCAACGTGGGCTTGCCAAAGGGTGGCCGTTCGCCGCGTCCCACGGTGCGTTCGACGGCGCGAATAATCTGCACCGGCTCGACGCCCAGTTCCCGCAGCACTTTCACGGCAACACCGTTCTCTTCCCGCACTAACCCCAACAGAAGATGCTCCGTCCCGATGTAATTATGATTCAGACGGAGCGCCTCCTCCTGCGCCAGGGTGAGAACCCGGCGTGCGCGCTTCGTAAAACGGTCAAGTTTATCAGACATACATCTTTCCTTGAAAACAATTACGTGCCGGAAAAGTCCGGCACGTACACGTTAGCATACCGTCGAGACCTAGTGCAGTAATTTTCGTTCCGCTTACATGGCCCGTCATTTCCGGCAAGGCCGCAGAATGCCGCAGAATAGAGTGAGGTGAGAATCGCAGTGACTGTGACAGTAAATGTGAATGTGAATGTGAATGTGACATGACACTACCACACAATCAGTATTGCACACACATTGTAACGATCCCGTTCCTGCTTTGTCAATTCGGAAAAAAGGATGGGCTGTCGCCTACCCATTTTTCCAGTCGCTGAACCGGGGTAGACTCCGGCAAGCACAGCGCCGGCGACTCTCCCTTCTTTCAACGCAAAAATGCGCCCATCAGTTCACAACTGATGGGCGCATCACGCAACTTCACTGCGAGTGGTTGGCGATTAGCGGCTAGACGGCTTCCGCGATTGCCTCTTGCATAGGCACTTCTTCTACGGGCGCTGCTTCTACGGACGCTTCTTCCATGCGCGCGGCGTCCGCTGTGGGGGCGGCGTCCATCATTTCTGCCTCTTCGGCAGCCGAATCATCGGCCTGGCTGCCGTCGCTGGGCGCAATCTGCCAGTCCACTTCCGGCGCAGCCGGCATCACCTGCTTGAGGCTCAAGCCCAGACGGCGCTTGTCCCCTTCGATGCGGATAATGCGCAGGTCGTAGACATCGCCCTCGCTCACCACTTCCTTAGGATGGGTGACGCGGCGCTCGGACAGTTCGCTGATGTGGATCAGCCCTTCAATGCCGGTGTCTACCAGGCGGGCAAAGGCGCCGAAGTTTACCAACTTGGTAATGCGGCCGCTCACGATCTGGCCCACTTCGTAGGTGGTGTCGATCACTTCCCAGGGCTGCGGGGTCAGGCGGCGCAGGCTGAGGCCGATGCGGCGGCGTTCGATGTCCACGCTCAACACCTGCACCTTGACGCGCTCACCGACCTTGACCACTTCACCGGGGTGGCTGACGCGGTTCCAACTCAACTCGCTCAGGTGGATCAGGCCGTCTGCTCCGCCCAGATCGACAAAGGCGCCGAAATCGGCAATGCTGCTGATCAAGCCCTCCAGGGTGTCGCCCTCTTTGAGCGAATCCAGGAGCTGCTCTTTCTGCTGGCGGCGCCACTCGCGCATGGCCAGCCGCTCGGAGAGGATCAGCCGGTTGCGCTTGCGGTCGATGTCGATCACCTTGAGGCGCAGCAAGTCGCCCATCAGCGCCGAATAGCGCTCTTCGCCGTCATCGCCGTTTTGCAGCGGAACCACGCTGCTCAACTGCGAAGCGGGCACAAAGCCGCGCACCTGGCCCAGCTTGACAATGACGCCGCCGCGATTAAAGGAATCCACGGGGCCTTCAAAGATATCCTGCGTACGCATGAGTTCTTCCGCGCGTTCCCAGTCCTTCTCGGCCAGGGCACGGCTGATGCTGAGAATCAGGTTGCCGTCCTTGTCTTCGCGCAGAATGAAGACCGGCACCTCGTCGCCCACCTTGAGCACCTCCAGGGTCTCCCCCAGACGCTCAAGCTCACGACCGGACACGACGCCTTCCGACTTGAAGCCGATGTCCACAAGCACCTCATTGGAACGCTTCTCCACGACGATGCCTGTGCGGATTTCACCTGCCAGCGGCTCTTGCAATGTATGCTCGATCTCGGCCAACAAAGCCGCCATCGGATGCATAGAGCCGTCAGCCAGCCAATCATTCTCGCCAAAGATGGCGGTCGCTCGGGAATCACTCATACTGCGAATGGAACCTCCAAAGAACAAAAAAATAAGAACTGACCACGATAAACATGGCCAACCGGACGCAACAAATCGGCGGTGCAGAGGACTTCCACCAGGCAAACAGAGATGCAGCTTGCCCGCACACGGGCAGCCCGCTCAGAGCCGGCTGTACTCACTTCAGGAAGTCACCTTGGAATTGGGCATACGCGCGGCATGTACTACCCGCAAGGGGCACTCACCAAACAAAAACAATTAGCGAATTACCAAATCTAATCATCCAAAAAAGCGACTACTTCAATTTCAACCAGCCCGCCTTTGGGCAGCGCGGCAACCTGCACCGTACTGCGCGCCGGCGGCTCGCTGTGAAAAACCTGCGCATACAGGTTGTTGACGGTGGCAAAATCAGCCATGTCCGCCAAGAAAATGGTGGTCTTGACCACATGCTGGACGCCCGCGCCTGCTTCAGACAGCACAGCCTGGAGATTGGCCAACGCCTGCAGCGTTTGCGCTTCAATTCCATCCTGCAAATTGCCTGTGGCGGGATCAAGGCCGAGCTGGCCGGAGGCAAACAAAAACTTCCCAGCCTTGACGGCTTGGGAGTAAGGCCCAATCGCGGCCGGAGCTTGCGATGTACTGATGACTTTACGCTTACTCATATAGAAAATATTGGTTGAACAAAAACCATCAAACCGCCGAAGGCCAGTGCGCTGTTATGAGGAATGGCAGTGGGAGAACAAACTCCCCTACGGTTGATGGAAGCCAAGTGCGAACAACGACCTACTTTACAAAAATTTGCTACGCTACGATTGTACTCTGCTTCGTAAGTTGCGTCAAGTCCCAGAGTAATTAATCTCACAATGACGCCGCCGGCGCCGTTAATCCGGCACAATCGGCAGGCTGCGGCGCATGATCTCGTAGTTTTCCAGGGCGCGCCCTGCTCCCAGCGCCACACACGCAATCGGGTTCTCGGCCACGTAAGCCGGCACCCCGGTTTCCTGCGTCAGCAGTTGGGCAATGTTGCGCAGTTGGGCGCTGCCGCCGGTCAGCACCATGCCGCGGTCGATGATGTCCGCCGCCAGCTCCGGCGGCGTCTTTTCCAGCGTCGCACGCACGGTGCTCACAACCGCCTGCAGCGGCTCCTGCAGCGCCTCCGTCACCTCACTGCTGCTGATCTGGATGATCTTCGGCAGCCCAGTCACCTGGTCGCGCCCGCGCACTTCTATATGGCGCTCATCTTCCATCGGCAGCGCACTGCCGATGCCGATTTTGATCTCTTCCGCCGTCTGCTCACCGATCAGCAGGTTGTACTTCTTGCGGATGTAGCTGATGATCGATTCGTCAAAGCGGTTGCCGCCGATGCGCACGCTGCTCCACACGACAAGGTCATACATCGACGCCACCGCGGCCTCGGTGGTGCCGCCGCCCATGTCCACCA
>JBBRBX010000079.1:0-27736 GCA_038205395.1 Caldilineales bacterium | reverse complement strand
GTACACCTTTACTTGCGGTGTATACATTTGACCGACACTCACATCTGTCAAAACAGAATCATCAAATAACAGGCTTACTGTCTGTGATTCATTGAACCTACATAGAACTCGGGTTGGTCCGACTAAACTAAAAGGTAGATCAGCAACCACTGTGGCAATTAACATGCCTTGACCAATGTTTTTAATAGTGATGTCAACGGTATGCGCAATACTCTTGTCCATACTAATAAGGGCAGGTGGATTTGGCGAAACGGATAACTGGGGTGGTAGCCGTTCGGGTCGAATATATCGTAATAAGGTATCTAATTGGAGATCGAGGTCTTTCGGATGCTCGGTGCCGGCACGAGTCACCGCAACCAATGCTGGAACGCCAGCTTCCCCCAAGCTTCTGAGCCACTGGCACAATTTGTCGGAAACAAGGGCGTTGACACCCCCATTCCAGTCAAGATCACAGGCATCGGGTAAATCAGCTATTGTAGTGATCTGTCTATCTGCTATGATTAGCCGCATTGGATAGAGCGGCGACCCACATTTTTGACAATAGACGGCGGTAATAGAATTGAGGTGCCTGCAATTTGGGCAGGTGAGGGTGCTGGGCTTTCCTTGCAGGGCGGCGCGCATTTCCGCTGCGTCAGGGAAGCGACGGGTGATGTCCATCTCCATCGCCCGCAGAATGACGCTCTCGATCAGTGGGGTTAGCAGTGGATTCAATTGTCGCGGCGGCGGCAGGGGCTGGTTGATGCGTGCCGGCGCTTCTAGAGGAGCGGCACCAGTCAGCAGCGCGTACATGGTTGCGCCTACGGCATAAATATCCGTGCCGCGGTCGGTGCGGCCCGCTTGCGCATACTGCTCAGGCGGTGCAAAACCAGGGCTGGCCGCCGCCGCCCCGCGCTGGGTTATGTCGCCG
Organism: Caldilineales bacterium; assembly: GCA_038205395.1. Classification (GTDB taxonomy): domain Bacteria; phylum Chloroflexota; class Anaerolineae; order Caldilineales; family Caldilineaceae; genus Fredericiella. The sequence goes on along the minus strand of JBBRBX010000079.1, from coordinate 26,829 downwards.
GCTTTGCCGATCTTGGCAATCCCGACATCGATGACCTTGATCTCTGTCTCGCCGGGCAGGAGCATGATGTTGGCCGGCTTGATATCGCGGTGAATGATGTTTGCGCTGTGGGCGCGCTCCAGCGCTTCCAGCAGTTGCAGCATCCAGCCAACCACTTCGGCTTCGCCAAATGGTCCCTGCCCGTGCTGCACCCGCTCATCCAGCACCGCTTGCAGCGTCTTGCCCGGCACGAACTCCATCACGCCATACTCATACTTTGGATCTCCCGGCGCAGCCCCTGGCGGCTGCTCGGCAAATTCGTCATAGACCTTGGGGAACAAGCTCGACTGCGGCGCCAGCATTTTGAGCACCGCAAACTCGTGCCCAAACTGGCGCACCGTCTCCGAGTCCAAGTCTATGCACTGCTTGATGGCAACCTGGCGATTCAGCTTGGTGTCACGAGCCAGGTAGACATAGCCAAAGCCACCTGCACCCAACACTCGCTCGATTGTGTAGCGGGTACGCTGCAATGATGTGCCAGGCTGCAGCGGTGGGATGGGGGTCGACCAAGGCATGAGCTACTCCTTATTGTGATACTAATTTAACGACAACGCTTTAGGCTTTAATCGCCTAGATCTGAAAAACCATTGTCAGCCGCCCAAAGCGGATTTCGTCCCCAGGCTCGATCAGAAAGTCTTGGTCGGGCTGCAGCCGCTGGCGGTTAACGATGGTATAGTTGGTGCTGTTGAGGTCCCGGATAAACCACTGCCCGCCCTGCTCATGCAGCGTGGCGTGGCGGCGCGAAATGCCGGTCAGCGTGTCGTGTGGCGTCAGGTCGACATCGGGAAAGATACCGTCGATAGGATCCGTGCGCCCTACAATGACATCATGGCCTACAGGCAAGGAACAGACTGCGCCTGTATCCTTGACGATGAGCCGTGGCCCGCTGCCGTTCGTCGCCGCCGCCTGTGGCGGCGCAACCGGCGCTGCCGTAGATGCCGGCGCAACGTCCGGTTGTGGGGCAACCGGCATGGGCGCGGCAGCTTCCTGCTGCACCCGGGCTTGAACGGGGACTTGAACCGGCGGCTCTATAACAGTCGCTCCCTGTGCGGCAGGGCTTGGCGCCGGCTCTGGCTGCACCGGCGCCACCGGCGGCGCAGCAGGCGGTGGCGGCTGCAAATTGCGCAGGTCGGCCCCACAGCTGTCACAGAAGGGGTCACCCGGAAAAATTTCGTTGCCACAAGAAGGACAGTTCATCGTGTTCCTTTTTCCTTTCTATTCTTACTTCTGCACCACATACGTATTGGCGATCTTGTCGTGCCAGGTCTGCTTCTTGTCGTCCCACAGGGGCCAGAGCAGGCCAATGGAAAAGAAGATGCCCTCGATCCAAAAGCCGATCGTCTGGCGTAAAATAGCTTTGCCCCAACCAGGCGGATTGCCCGTGTCGTCCACCACCCGGATGCCTACCATTTTTTTGCCCAATGTCTGGCCGCTTTTAGCAGTCGGCCAGATCATGTAGAGCAGACTGGTCAGCAAAAACAGCACTATCAGTAAGCCGCCCAGGCTATAACCGAACGCGGAAGCGCTGAAAAACAGTGCTGTTGCTATCATTGCTACGACGATATACAGCACCATGAGCAAGGTTGTATCGACCAGGTAAGCACCCACGCGTTGGCCATAACCGGCAAATTGCTTGCCCAGCAGACCCGCCGGCATGGTTTGCATATAAGGGGCTTGGGGCACAAAAATAGGCGGCGCCACCCGCAGCGGCTGCCCCGGCGCCAGAAAACTGCCTGTTCCCGTTACTGGCCTCACCATTGGTGCAGCCGGACGCACCGGCGACATCTGTGGCATGGTCGCCGGCGGCAGTGCCGCCTGGGTGGCCATCCGTGCCGCCTGTGTCGGCGCAGGATAGGCGCTGACAAAACTGGCCGGCCCCGTCGCACCCATCAGCAGGTTGCGCAGCTCACGTATCGACTGCCAACGCCGATTGGGGTCCAAATCCACCGCCTGCACCACCGCCTTGTCAATTGACGCTGACAAAACAGGGTTCAAGCTGCGCGGCCCGGCGAATTTGAAGGGGTCAAGGGAAGGGTCGCGAGCGGTGAGCATGTGATGCATGAGGGCGCCGAGGGCGTAGATGTCGGTGCGCTGGTCGCTCTGGCCCTTGCCATACTGTTCGGGGGCGGCATAGCCTGGGGTGCCCATGGCTTGGGTGTCTTTGCTCTTGCCGGGTTTGAAGTGGCGAGCGATGCCAAAATCGATGAGTTTGAGCTTGTCGTCCGGCAGCAGCATGATGTTGGCGGGTTTGAGGTCGCGGAAGATGATGGGAGGCTGCCGCCGGTGCAGATAGTCAAGGACATCACAGAGTTGCTCAGCGTACTTGCGCACGAGCGCCTCGGGCAGCGGGCCGGTTGTCCGCTCCAGCCGTGTTTCCAGCGTTTCGCCTTGGACGAACTCCATCACCAGATATTGGTTGCCGTTCTCCTCGAAGAAGTCCGTCACCTTGGGCAGGTTGGCATGGTCCAGCGCCGCCAGCATCTGCGCCTCCTGGCCAAAGGCGACGAGCGCTGCCTGCCGCTCAGTCGGGTCGATGATGCCCTGCTCGCTCATCTCCTTCAGCGCATAGGGCTTGCCGCCCAGCCGCTGATCCTGCACCAGGTAGACGGCTCCCATCCCGCCCTGCCCCAACTTGCGCTGCACCAGATACCGCCCCACCACCAGCGTAGATACATTCAAACGCCCAGTGTGGCCAGCTACTTGCGCGCCAGGCTGTGGCACGAGCGATGACACGCTAGGGAGCGCACTGGATGGGGCAAAGCGCGTTCCGCACTGGTTGCAGAATTGCGCACTGACCGGCACAACGTTGCCGCAGTGGCTGCACGTTTTTTGCAGGGGCTGAGAACACTGGCTGCAAAAGCGGGCAGTAGGCTGTGTAATGGCCCCGCAGTGGGGACAAGACCGTGGGTCTGCCATCAGGACTCCTTGCAGACTAGACAAAGGCGCAGCAGTGTGTGCTCTTAGACACTCTGCGCTTCAAACTCGTAGCCACAGTAGCGACAGACTTTGGCTGCATTCTGCACCATTTCTGCACAGCGTGGACACTGCTTTTGGCCCTGCTGCGCCATAGATTGCGCCTGCGGCTGTGCTATCGACCCGGTTGCTGCCGGACTGTAAGGAGCAGCAAGCTGGGGATAGGCCGCCGGCTGGCCATACACAGTGCTGTACTGCTGGACATACTGGAGATTGATGCGCTCAGCCGTTTTATAGGCGTCATACATGGCCCAAACCATGACGGCAAGCCCGGTGAAAAAGCCGATCACGATCATCATCAGGAAGGCATTGACAATTTGCACCACGATGATCATGATGCCCTTGCCCACCTCACCGTTGTAAATCTGCCCCAGCCCTGGAATCAAAAAACTAAGAATGGCCGCTAGCGTAGAATTTTTGGGTTGCTGTATGACCTGCATATGTTGCCTCCTTTGTTGCGTTAAACTTTCTCAATCACACGCGCTGGTATCGTGTTCAGCCCCATCTCATGTGCCAACCAGATGCGATGGCGGCCATTGATTACATCGTACGTATCTCCAACCTTGTCCACTCTAACAGAGGTGTCGCCGTAGAAGGATTCGTATATTTTCTGATAACCTTCCCTGTAGTCCAGGTTCTGATTTTGATCCATGCTGCGCCAGTAGTCGCCGTTGCGGCCAATGTCCTGATCGATCGCCGGCTTCATCTGGGCCAATTTGTCAAACCCTTCTCGCATTTCGAGCATAGATTCTTTCTTAAAGTCGCCAGGTCCCGTAATGTCGTCAGGCTTTGGAAGATCACGAACAGGAACATCAATGACCCCGCGATCCACCCAGTCTGTTGCTTGTTGATCTGCATTGTCAGCCCTCTGCAGCCGCTCTTCTCCCAAATGCCGCATTTGCTCTTCAGACGCCTGCTTGTTGAAATTGTCTGTAGCTTCAAATCGTTCAAAACTCATATATGCTCCTTCTATGCCTAATCATAGGATTGGAATCGGATCGGCAATTGTGAGCCTGACTCGCGCTTGTGCCCTTCAAAGAGATATAATGCAGGGAAGCGCTGATTTCTTTCATATTTGTCGAAAACACACCTATGGCTCGTTCGGTTACAAATTCGTGGCGCTGGTGGCTGCGGCCGCCGGCGATCGTCATTCTCTTGGGAAGCCTTGTGGCGGCCAGTTATGGGGCAGCCTCTGGCTTCACCACAATTACATTTTTGGTTACAGCATCTTTGTTGCCGCTGCTCTGGCCGCGCCGGTTCGGAAGCTGGCGCGCGCTTTTTCTGCTCCTATTCGCTGTTGTCACTACTGCTCTGGCGACGGCTGCCCGCTGGCCCCATCTGGAGACAACGCAGCCTGAACTCGCTGCCGCTGTGCTGCTGTGGGCGACGGCGCTTTGGACAATGCTGCCCGTAACGTTGGGGCTGCTGCTGTGGCGGCGTCTTGCCGGTATCCCCATCATGCTGCTGGGTATGGCCGCTGCTCCGCTCGCCAGCCTGTTGCTGCTGATGTTGAACCAGCAGGGCAGTCTGGATGCAAATTCAGATGCGCAGGATATGGCGGGGATAATGCGCCTTTTTGCGGCCGCAACGCCAATCTGGTTTGTCACCTGGGCATGCTGCTTGGGGCCGGTCTTCTTTTTTGGTTCGTTTGCTTGGTTGCTTTACCGTGAAGGTACGCGCGGGATAGACAAAACGAAAGCGGCTATTGCGTCGTCGCCAGCCACGGTTGCAGACGCTCCGCACAGGCTGGGCAAGCCAGACCCAGACGGAAGCTGACCTCCACTGCTGCGCCGCAATGTGGACAGCAGTTGCGATACCGGCGGTCACCTCGCCGCAGCCAATAGGCAAGCGCAATGGCGCATAGCGCGGCGGCGACAACGCCGGCGGCCAACGTCCAATCCATACTTATAATCATTGGAAAAGCGATTATCTGCAGCAGGGGCGACACGCCCAGCCATAGTACTGCGGTCAACGTACCGCTGATCAACAGCAGCGCAAGTGCCGAACGCTGCTCCAGCCAAGCTGCACCGTACCAGTGCAGCACGCGCTGCTTGAGCCGGAAATCCAACGATAAAAAGCCATAAAGCAGCAGCGGCGCACCGATGAAGTAGACCAGCAGCGAACCCAGCACCACCTGCACCATGTAGCTGATCGGGTCGTCGATCACGGGCGATACGTTGGCCGGCAGTACACCTGCAATTGCATACATCGCCAGGTCTAGGTCTGCCGGCCGCAGCAAAATTCCAATTGAGGCAATCGCCAGAGCTAGCAGCAGCGCGCTGTTAAAGACCAGCATGTAAAAACCGATGGCGCGCCGGCGTTCTCGCCGGATGGTGCGCTGGTCGGGCAGATGTGCAATAGCGCTCGGCGTCAGCCCCGTCGCCAGTATCAGAAAGCCGACGCCGATGCCGATCTCGCCGCCGATGCCTTTTTGCGCCGGCGCCAGCAGCGACCCCATGATCAGAAAGAGCAGCAGCACAATCACGCCGGCGCGTCGCCCGATGTACGCTACGGTTCCATACGCCTGCTGCGGCTGATCGAGAACTATTTCGCGCCGGTTCTTTTCAGGCTGCGCAGCCGGGCGCAAAATAGTGCCTACCGCTGCGTCCGGCCAGGAGAGCGCCGGCGGCCTGCTGATCCATGGACGCGGCAGCCACCGGCGCTGCGGAGCTGATGGCTTTTTTGTTTGCGCTTGTGCGGCGGTGAAGCTGCTCAGCCGAAGCCAGCGCTGCGTGTTGGCAATCAGAGGGGCTACCTGACCCAGCCAGGCGTCGGCACGTGCGTCGGCGTATAGCTCGCGCACACGCAGCAGCAGGTTCAGGTCGCGCAGCCACAGAAATATAGCGCCGCCTAGCAGCGGCAAGATCGCCATCGACAGTTCGAGCCAGGCAATTACCATCATGGACCATGTTTGCTGCGGCGGGTTGCGCACAATCTCCAGCAGTTGCGCCCGCAACGACGGCGGCAGTGAGGCAAGCACCTCAGATGGGATGCCCGCAGCAATATCGGGCAGATACCCAATGCCTGTTTGGTAAATAATCGGGATCCACATCAACGCAAACCAATAGGCCAACAGCACCAAGATTGTCTGTCGCAGCAAGCTGCGGGCAAAATTGGTCAGCGCTACATCATGGTTGGCAAAGTGGGCCAGTTCATGATGGAGGATGACATCGGCAAAGCGCGCCTGCTGTGGATTGAGAGCACCCGCGCTGTGCAGTTCGGGGATCAGCCATTCCGGCAGCAGCAGGTAACGCTGACGCCAAGTACCAAAGACAAGGGGATAGTTCAGTGGTTTAATCGTCTTGAGTAGGATTGGCGCCGGCTGTAAGCCTACGTTTTGGGCTATCGTCGCTACACGTTCCAGCAACCAAGTCTCTGCCTGATTGCACTCGTCTGTATTCCTCGTTGACGATAGCCTCATCGGCTGCACCTGCCAGCGGGCCTTCATGCGCACCGGCTCGGCTAAAAAGTCCCATATGGTGAACAAAAAAACGACCAACGGCAGCAAGGGCAGCAGCAGCGCAAAGCGGCCGGCCAGGCTCATCAGCAGCGGCAGCCCGACGACGATCAAAATGCCGGCAAAGATCAGCGTCGTCTGGCTAGGCAGCGCAAATAGGTTGAGCCGTGGCTTCGTCGGATTCATGGTCGCAGCGTCGTCCCCTAAGGCTCAGTCCATGCCCGGCTTGCCCAACTGTATAAAGGCGGCGGGGTCAGCTTCCAGACTGTGTACAAATTGCTCGACAAACGCATTGCGCAGTTTGCGCGACAAGTGTAACTGCTGGGCAGTCTCTTCGGCCACTGTCTTGGCTCGCTTCGCCAGCGTCCCTGCCTTCGCCAGCGCCTGGAGATCCTTTGTCGAGTACTGCTCCGCCACCTGCTGCGTTGCGTACCAAGTGGCAAGCAGCAGCGGCGTCTCGTCGTCTTCGCCGCCAAAGCCCATTGCCAGCTGCTGCACCTGCAGCGGGGCCGCCGCCGGTGGCAGGTCGTGCAGCCGCGTCAGCAGCATTTCAATCATCATTTCGACACCGCCGGCGCTGGTCTGGGCGTGTTCCATCACCTGTTTTGCTGTGCGCTCCACCCAGCCGCGAATGCGCATAGCCGTGAGCAGGCGGCCTGGCAGCGGCGGCTGCGGTTCAGCAGTAGCCAGACTGCCGTCCTCTAGCGCCAACAATGTGTCGAGCAGTTCGCCATATTCAAGCGCACACTCCTCACAGGCGTCAAGATGAGCATAGGCAAAGGGGAAGCGCTGCGCGACCCGCCGCCCCTCCAATTCCGCCGCTGCCATATCGGGCATGGCTGCCTGGCAGCGGGCGTGGTCTGCCGGGTTGCCACTCTCATACTGCAGTGCCCGTTCGAGGCGGCTGACGGCTTCATCCAACTGGGCGCTGCTCAACGGCCCAGGTGGGTTTGCCTGCGAACTCTTGTTTGGTTCGTACGTTGGTTCAGCCATAAGTCGATTCTCGCTATCTATGCCAGTTGGAGTCGCGTTCGCAGTTCAAACAGTAATGTATCTGAGCAATTTGCCTTGATACGCCGCCTTGCCTGGTGTTTGACCATGTAAATGGCACTTACCGTGGTCATTAGTTGGGCTGCGATTTCGCTTGGATTTAGTTCCAACACAAAATTTGATATGACTATGTATGTTGAGCGAGGATTCTGCAAACATTTTTGCAGCACCTCGACTAGTGAACTTAACGACAAATCGCCCAAAATACGTTCGTATGCGCTTGCGCCCATTGCTCCCGTGTCAGCAAAATCAGTATCCCATTCATCCGGGTTGTTTTCTGTTTTCCCGCCTGGATGGAAATCGTCCAATGACATGATTTTCCCATCCCCGTTCTTTTTACGCCACTGTTGCTGAATCTCGCGAATCAAAATTTTGCAGAAATAGGGAAAATAGCTTGGAGGGTTGACGTTTCCAATGTGCTGCCAGAGCTTGAGCAGTGCGCTGGCGAGAGCAAGTTCTGCTTCTTCTCGATTGCCACTGCACTTGCTGATGGCAATCTTCCAGCCCTCCTTGTTTGTCTCTTCAAGCGCAACACTCTGTACGCGGTGCCCGTTGAGTGAAACAGCTTGGTGAAGTAAACAGCCATATTCGGTTTTTATTGCCTTGATCACCATCATTTCGTCGATCATTCTTCCTTCTTCGGAGGAGTGTTTGACCACCCGTTCACGCACGCGCTGCTCAAAACTCCTGTCATCCGCCACCAGCACTGGCTCGGCAGCCAACTTCCAGTTGCGGTTCGCCAATTCTCGGGCGCAGATACGGCCAATATCAATTGATTCAGTGTCGGGGGGATATTGTGGATTCATCGCGCAATCTTCTCCAAAAGTGATTTCGCCAGGTTGATCGGGCGGATCAGCCCGATTTTGCCTGGCAGGTGCTTGCTGTCGCCTGCTTCACTGTTGCCTGCTGTGGGTACGCCGACTAATTCGCCGGCTTCATTGATGACAGCGCCGCCGCTGTTGCCGTTATTGGTTTCCGCATCGGTTTTAACCCAGCCGGGCAGAAAACCTGCCACGTTACCGCGCGTGACGGTCAATGTATCTCCACCGATACCAGGATAGCCCAACACAGTAATGGCGTCGCCGATCTGAAGGCTGTCCGAATTACCGATGGGTAGCACGCCCAGCCCTAAATCGGTAGGTAGACCATTGCCGTCTTTGGGGGCAATGATACGTAGCAGGGCCAGATCCAGCTTGCGGTCAGCTTCCACCAGTTCTGCTCGATATAGCAGTTCGGGTGGCTGTGCAGAGCCGGCTGGCGGGACACCGATCCAAATGAGGCCGCTCTGGTTGTACAATTTGCCGCTGTCTGGATCGCCAATAACATGGAAATTGGTCAAAAGATAGCCCGCCTGGTCAACAACCGAGGCGGAGCCGCTGCTGTAACTGCCGGATTGGCTGTCGTCCGGCGTCACAACCTGAACTGTCGCCCGCACCGCATTCCCCAGTGGAGAAACGGCAGGCGAGGCCACATGCACTCCCGTCTTTTCGCTGCTCCGCATTATAAGCTGGGCCGGGCCTAGCAGCACAGATATGATAGCCACAGCAATCAACGCACTTGCAACTAGTAACCACGGGAAATGCATGCCTACCCTCGTACCTGCGGGGTGCGGCACAAGCGTCGTAAAAGTGTAGCCGCACTGGCGGCAGTTGCGTTCGCCCAAGGTGTTGCGTGCTTGGCAGCGCGGGCAGACTTTGGTCGTGTGCAGCGGGCGCGATGGTGGGGCTGCTGCGTTGGGCGCAGGCTGGGCAGCAGGCGCTGGACCCAAAACATCTGCCACAGTTAGCGCCCCACCACAGCGTATGCAGAATCTGGCGCCTGGCCGATTGCTTGCATTACATCTTCTGCACGTAATCATGCAGGCTCCAGACGCAGGAGTACGCCGCCCACTGTAAGGCACGAACCGGGTTTGAGTGCGTTGCGGTCCGTCACCGGGCGTAACTGTTCCAAGCTGCCGTTGTAGCTCACCTGGCACTCACCTGCCTGTCGCTCGACTAGCCAGTACTTGCTTTGTGATGTAATACACACACGTTGCGCTGACTCTGCCGCAATTACGACGTCACAAATCTGGTCAGTTCCGATGCTAAAACCGCCACTTGGAAGCGGCAGGCGCTGTTCAAGGCTGGCTGCTTCCAGAGCCTGACGGAAGATAAAGTGCAGAGAACCCAGTTGCACCAATGATCCTTCACGCAGTGCATTTCGCTGTACACTGCGCAGCAGCGCCGGGTCGCCGCCAAAGCTTACCTGTGTGCTGCCCTTCCCCGTCAAGTCATCAATGGCGTATCGACCAGCGTTCAGGTAAATACGCGCCTGCTGGGGTGCAATCGACGCGCTGGGCAGAAGCAGTGTACTGCCCGCTGCGCTGCCCACTAGCGTCTCCGTCGCTAAACGGTGCACGATTATGAGGCTGACAGGCGCAGCTATCTGAATGCTGGGCGAAGGTGGCTCTATGGCCATCTTGACTTCAATGGGACTGCTCATCTGGTTCTGCTCTTGCTCGGCCGTGCGTGCCGGACGGTCTTCGGTTGCATGCGCCGCCTCGCCTTTTTGCTTGTCGCTGCGCCGAAGATTTGGCGCATAATATAAACCGGCCAGCCCAACAAATAGGACCATGAGTGTGGGTATAAACAGTGCCAGATTCAAGCCTGAGGCGAGAATACCTCCGACCGCATAGCCTCCGTCCGTCTGTAACTTTTCTTGTCCGGTTGCAATCGTTACGTCAAGGGAACGCTGCGTTCCATCTAGATTTGGTGTCAGGGACTGATAGGTCAGTGCATATTCATTGCGCAGTCCGCTGGCAATACCGCGGTATAGCGCTTCCAATTCGGCGGCGCCAGGTGAGAAATAGGCTTGCCCTCCTGTTTCGCTTGCCAGTCTTGCCAGTCCTTCACGGTCAACATCGCTGCCCAGCCCTACAACGTAAATCGGCGTCTTGGCCGTCTGTGCCTGCGCCACCGTCTGCGGCAACCCAGCCTGGCCGCTGGCGTCCATGCCATCAGTTAAGGCCAGCACCACCTTGCGCCCATCCACCTGGCTGATCGCTTGAACGGCTTCGCGCGTAGCAGCATAAAACTGCGTACCGGAGAGAGGGAACAGACCGCCCAAAACATTGTTGAGAATCGTTCGGTTTTGGTCGGTCACTTCATCCAAGGGAGCAAGTGTAAGGCTGGAATCACTAAAGACGATTACGCCTAGTTTATCCGATCCAGGTTTGAGCAAGTTGATATATGTCTGTGCTGCTCGAACAGCGCCGGCCATCTTGCCTTCATCTCTCATGCTGCCGCTCTGATCGATCACCAGCAGCGTGCTGCTGGCGCCGCCGCCTGCCCCTATGAAGTCCGTGATGTCTACATCTGCGCCATCTTCACGGATGGCAAAGTCTTCCTTTTGCAACCCAGGCAGAACCTGCCCTTGGGCATCATTGACGGCCAGATAGACGGTGATGGTCGGAAACCGGCTGTCGTCCACGTACATAATGTGGGCACCTGCGCCAAACGTCGCTGCGGGCGAGTCGGCAGCGCGATCTCTGCTGGGAGACCCACCGCTCACGCCCAAGCCCATTAACAGAGTCCAGAGGATGGCAAAGATGATCAGCCCGCCAAGCAGGCCCGAACGCTGGATGTTGCGTAGCATAGTGGTTATTGTTCACCCGTGTAAAAGATAAAGCGTGAGCGACCGATCTGGACGGTGTCCCCGTTTTGCAGCACATGATCCTGCACCGGCTGGCTCACCTCTCCATTGCGCAGCCGCACGACCCCCTGGCGCGCGACCAGATGAAAATCCCCCTGTTCAGTGACGATGGCTGCATGCACTGGCTGCATTTCAGAATCGTGGCGGATCAATATGTCACAAGCATCGCTGCGACCTAGGGTGGTGGCGGGTCGCCGCGTGTCGAGCGTAAAGCTTTTGCCTTCCAGCGGCCCATAGTGAAAGCGCAGCCAAGCTTTGCGCAGGATGTTCTCTACCAGGCTGATCAGCAGGCCAATGCAGGCGCCGAGGATGATCAGCCCGACAGCGCTGCCGATAATGAGGGCCAACTGCCGGTCAATACCCACCCCACGCAGCAGGAGACTTAGCCGCTCGTAGGTGGATCCGCCGATCAGTCCGCCCAAAGCACCCCCTAGTGCTCCATAGATGCCCTGGCTGGGCATTTTGGTCACCGGCCACAGCCCTGCGCCCAGCAGCAGGCCAAAGATTGCCCAACCGACTGCGCGTGGCCATACGCCGCCGCCTGCTAATGAAAAAATTGCTTCGCCGATAATCAAGCCTATAAGTCCGGCGCCTAAGCCAATGGCGCCGCTGAGCAGTACGCCCATCAGCTTCTCGCGCGACCAGCCGCTTCCGGCTTGCGCTGCAACTCCCAACGCCAGCCCAATGCATGCACCGACGGCAGCGCCTGTCAAGCCATCTTTAAGATAAAGCATCCATGGATTTGATGTGTCGAAGTGGACCAGCATAGTGATCAACGCCCATCCGGCCAGCCCGCCCATAGCGCCCAAAAGTGTATTGCGATACAGCCGCAGAGTGTCCAATTGCATCAGCTTTTCCCTACTTTCGTAAAGGAATTTACGATATTGCTAACCAACAAAGCGACGGCAGTACCAGCTAACAATGCGACGGTGAGCATCCCTCCGGAATTAGAAATTAGTGGGCTAAGACCATAAGCAATCGCCAAGCCTGCAGCCACGGTAGGGGCTAGGAACAGAATGTTGCGTGTGCGCCACATACTCAAACCCATTAATATTTCCATGACGCTTGCCATCAGCAACAGGGGCCAAGGAAGCAATGCGGCGAGATCCTGATACATGAATGTCCTGATGGCCAGCATCACAGCGGCAGCCAGCAGCATCGTCAGTGGACGATGTGTCAGCAGATAAGCGAGCAGAATGGTGCAGGCTATTACCACACTGTATTGATTAAAGTCAAGGGGTACGTTCTGAAACGACAACGGCGATGTCATTAAGTAAGCAGTGGCGGCGACAACTAGAGAAAACCATACGAAATTTGCTCTTTGGATGTCATTGCCGGCAACCGTTTGCTGCTGAGGCTGCGGAGAGCCAGCCAGGGTTGTCGTCGCGTCCGCTGCTGTCGGCGCAGCAAAGCTAGAGACGCTTGTAGATGGTGCTGCAATACTGGCTTGCGTAGGAGGAACAGTTGCGGCAGTTGCAACGATTGTCTTCGCCATCGTGCTGTTGACCGGCATCGCCATTGCCGAGCGCATCTCTTGTATGGTTCGCCAGCGCTGCATCTGGTCCAGCAGGACGGCTTTTTGCACTGCCTGGTTCATTGCACCCGATACGTTATGCTGTAATGATTGCAGCCCTGCGAATTTGAAGGGGTCGAGGGAGGGGTCGCGAGCGGTGAGCATGTGGTGCATGAGGGCGCCGAGGGCGTAGATGTCGGTGCGCTGGTCGCTCTGGCCCTTGCCGTACTGTTCGGGGGCGGCATAGCCTGGGGTGCCCATGGCTTGGGTGTCTTTGCTCTTACCGGGTTTGAAGTGGCGGGCGATGCCGAAGTCGATGAGCTTGAGCTTGTCATCCGGCAGCAGCATGATGTTGGCGGGCTTGAGGTCGCGGAAGATGATGGGAGGCTGCCGCCGGTGCAAATAGTCGAGGACATCACAGAGTTGCTCGGCGTACTTGCGCACGAGCGCCTCGGGCAGCGGGCCGGTCGTGCGCTCCAGCCGTTTTTCCAGCGTTTCGCCCTGGACGAACTCCATCACCAGATACTGGTTGCCGTTCTCCTCGAAGAAGTCCGTCACCTTGGGCAGGTTGGCATGGTCCAGCGCCGCCAGCATCTGCGCCTCCTGGCCAAAGGCGACGAGCGCTGCCTGCCGTTCGATTGGGTCGATGATGCCCTGCTCGCTCATCTCCTTCAGCGCACAGGGCTTGCCGCCCAGCCGCTGATCCTGCACCAGGTAGACCGCACCCATCCCTCCCTGTCCCAACTTGCGCTGCACCAGATATCGCCCCACCACCAGTGTCGACGTATTCAAACGCCCAGTCAAGGCGCCGGAAGAAGCCAAAGGCAAACCGCATTTTTTGCAAAACCGTGCATTTGTTTGATTATCGCTGCCACAGCCGGAACAGTAGGGCATCGTTGTTGCTCCTGGGCTAAATTTCACACTTATGGGACCACCACAGGCGTTACAGTCACATCTAGTGAGGTGGTTAGAACTTCCGTAACGGCCAGACCGGCATTGGGTTCGGCGATCGGTGGTATAGCTGCAGCCGGCTCGGCAGAAGTAGGCTCCGCAGCGAGCGGCTCGATAACAGGCACTGTGGCGGCAGGCGCGTCAGCAGGCGGCGTCGCTGTTGCAGCCATACCTGTGGCAGGCATATCTGTGGCAGCCGCGCTCATTGTAGCTGATGGAATTGCCGGCACAGCAGCCTGATCATCTTTTGGGGCGGGTGTAGCGGCTGTGGACTCGGCCGGCGGCATACCTGAGTCGCTGGTATTGTGCTGAAGGCCAACCAGTCCAGGAAGCGCCATCACCATACCTGCGCCTATCACTGCTCCCAGCACCAACCCCAGCAGCAGGCCGGACAGAGCCGTCAGCCACCACGCTCCTGTCCGCTGTACGGGGGGTAATGTGACAGCAGGTGCGGCGATAGGAACAGCAGCAGGAGCGGCTCTCCCTGCACGGTTAAAAGGAAGCGTCTGGCTGTCCGCCACAGCAGACGCCGCAGCAGACGGTTGCGAAGCAGGTGCTGCACCGTCTGCTGCAGGTGCTGCCGCTCCCGCCGCTATCGCAATAGCGGCTGTGGACAAATCCTGCCCGCAGTGGCGGCAGAATCTGACTCCAGGTGTGACTTCTTTGCCGCAGCTTGGACAGTATTCTCGATCAGTTGAGCCGCTGCGGCTTTCCACTACGGCTGCAGATGCGTCGGCTGCAACCTGTGTAATGGGTGCGGACGCATTGGCGGGTGCAGTGTTTGGCGCAGTGGACTGTGCCGCTTCTTGTTGTGGCGCTGCAGCTTGTGCTGCCTGATTTGCCGCGGATTGCGGTTTGAAATCGTAGGCGCACTTGGCACAATAGCGAGCACCTAGGCGGTTAAAGTGGCCGCAGTGTGGGCAAACCTGTTGCTGATCAGCCATTCTGTTCTCCTTAAAGGCGGCGATCTAATTTGCTAATATATGCCTTGTCTTCTACAGGCGCAGGTTACGCCCACTGTGTCGCCAGCAAGCCGCTGGTCGGTAAACTTGCCGCGATACGGGCGCCGTCGCGGCAGCGTACAAGCGCAGCCCGCATCTCTGCAATTGATTGATACCTGTTTTCAACCTCCAACTCGGTGGCTCGCTGGATCGTTTGTTCCAGCCGCTTTGATACCTGGGGATTCAGCATCCGCACCGGCGGATAGTTCCATGGGTCGGATGCTACATCCAGATTGGTAAGCAACACATGCAGCGTGACGCCAAGCGAAAATATGTCTGAACGAGCATCCGTCTGACCTTTGCCATATTGTTCTGGCGGCGCAAATCCTGGTGTGCCCAACAGCTTAGTGTCCTTGTGCTTGCCGGGCTTGTAGAAGCGTACAATGCCAAAATCGATCAACTTGAGGATACCGCTGTCGGCTTCAACCATAATGTTGCCGGGCTTGAGGTCTCGGTAGATAATCGGCGGCTGCCGGCTGTGCAGATACATCAACACGTCACACAATTGAAAAGCATGACTTAACGCCTCTGCTTCTTCTAATCGCTTGCTGCTCGCTAGGCTGCCCAACGTTTTTCCGTTTACAAATTCCATCACCAGGAATTCTTTGCCGCCTTCACTAAAGTTGTCATATACCTTGACCAGGTTGGGATGCTCCAGGGCACGCAGCAGTTGCGCTTCACGCCGAAAATCGTCGATCAATTCCGCCATTTCTTCCGGTCGGATGCCTTCTGTGCTAAGTTCTTTCAGCGCCCAAGAGGCCTGCGGGCTGCGGACATCGGTTACGAGGTGTACTGCACCCATTCCGCCTTTAGCAATCAGGCGCACAATGCGATATCGTTTTCCTACCAGATGAGTGGCGGATGGCAGCTTTGAAGGGCTGTTTACGGCTTGGCCGCAGTGAGGGCAGAAATGCGCGCTGGAGGCCAGCGGCGTCCGGCAACGTGGACATGAGCGCGCCAATATCAGGCCGCAGTGCCCGCAGTAGCGGGCGTGCGGCCGATTTAGCCACCCGCACTGGTTGCACACAACGACAAGTGTACTGCCGCAAGCTCCGCAAAAGCGTGCCATAGGCCGATTGGGCTGACCACAGTTGGGGCAATTGTGCAGGCCGAGACTGGCGCCACAGCGGAGGCAACAGCGCGCTGTATCTCGATTCTGTGTCCTGCACAGCGTACATGTGATCATGGTGATTGCCTATCCGTCCAACTTTTGCGTCAGTTTGCGTGTCTCGTACCGCAGTGTTTTGGCTCCGGCTTGTGACATGGCCCCTTCGTGCTCCAGGTTGTCCATTTCTGCCTGCACCATCTCTGCCATCTCGGTGTCGCCGTCCGCCAGCAACCGCGTTGCCACAGCCTCAAGTTTGCGCGTGGCGCCTGCTGTATTGCCTGCTGCGGCATCGGCTAATGCTTGCGTTTGCAGCTTGAAGGTGCTGACGGCCTCCACCAGCTTCATTACACGTGAGTCTGCCGGTTCGGGACCTTGTGCTGCATCCGTAATCTGCAGCAGTACATCGCCACGCACCACAATGCGTTTGCCTGTCAGTGGCGACTCTCCCGTTATCACTGTCTGCGCCAGCCGATAATCGCCGGATAGACGCGGTGGGCAAATTAATTCCAGCAGCAATGCCATGGGCTGGTCACGGTTTAAGTCGCCTAGATTCAGTGCCAGGCTGCGGTCATGTGGTGTTGTGTCCATCACCAACTCACTAATGAGGGGTTGTACGCGATAAGCACGCCGCACCTCAACGCCTTGTGTGAGTGCCAGCCGGAAATTTAGTGAGCGCAGAAGCACCTGCCGGCTGGACTCGAATTCAGCGGCGAACACCGCAGGGATGTCGGACGGCTGAAAGACCAGATGAGCGTTGCCGCCGCTGTTCTCGGCAAGCCCGATAAGAAATCCTTCGTTAAAGGTTGTGCCAAGACCCACGGTGCTGAGGCCAAAGCCGTGCTGTGCCACTTGTGCCGCCACTTGCGCCGCCTGCTGCTCATCGGCGGCGAACCCATCCGTCAGAAGGAGCAGGCGCGTCAGGCGATCTTGAGCATGGCCGCTTACTGCTTCGTGTAATCCAAGCTCAAGCCCATTCGTCAAGTAGGTGTCGTCGCCGAACTCTCCTGAAGCGAGCGACCCCAAACAGTCAAGAATTTTCTTTTTCTGTCCAGCCGAACAGTTAGCTACCAGAGTTTTGGCATTTCTCCCAAATGCGATCAGAGATATCCGGTCATTGGCGTCGAGACGGGTGGTCACTTCGCTTAACGCTGTTTTTACATAATCCATGCTGCATACAGGCTTAGCATGCGCCAGCAGATCGGCTGGCATGTTCAACACGCGAAAGACAGGCACGCCGTCGCTGATCATCTCGACAAGCAGGCCGCGGCGACCGAGCTCTTCCACCAAGTCATCGTCCAGCGCGGGGATCAGCATTGACTCGCTGGCATCGACAATCAATACCAGATTTACTGGTGCACGCTGCGCCGGCAGTTGGCTATTCGGCAGCAGCTCTATCAGCAGATAGAGCAGGCGTGCTTCTTGGCTGAAGGGTACACTGGCAGTATTGAGCGTTGTACGCAGCGTTAAGAGATCTATAGATTCAGGTATTCTAGAAGATTTGAAGGGCTGCTGCTGGCCTTCTACGTTCTGCATTATGGATTTCGCTTTCGCCAGTATTGAATCCCATAGCGAATTCCGAACATGAGAGCAATGAGCAGCAGTACAAATACAAACACCATGCCGAGGCCAAACGCAATGCTGACCACCATCCCGCTGGCCAGGTTCTGCAGCATCAGCACCGTTACTCCAGCCGCAAGCGCCAGGGCTGGCGGTGTGTGCTGCTCCATTTCAGTCAGGCTTGGCAGAGACAGTGCATGTAGACGGCTGGTGAAGCGTGCAGACACATTTACCTTAGCCGCTAAGGGCTGCACGCTTTTGGTAGCGCTCTGGACCCAGCTTGGCAGCGACGCCGAGGCGTTGCCGGGCACATGCTGCTGAAGGCGCCCCTGTGCGCTGCGCGTGAGGTTGCGCGAATGTCCAACACCCTGATCCATCATCTGACGCGCTCGCTGCGAAGCCATCTCCATTTGATTGCTGCGGGTAAAAAGCGCCCATAATACAGCGCTGATAGCTGCACCAGTCAGTATAAAGACAAGCCAGTCCACCCACTCCCAAGGCAGGAACCAGTGGAAGAGCAACGAACCCAGCAGATAGATCGGCAAGCTTGTCAGCCATAACAGCACCACTAGACCCGCAAACAGCCGCCACGCCTGTACTCGCGCCAGGCCCAAGTTGTCGCTGATCCACAAGCCGACCAGCGCACCGGCCATGCCAATCGCCAAGTACATAAACCGCCAAAAAATGGCAGCTACACCGTCGAACCCCCAATTTACATAACTGTACATGGCTTGCACGTGATAAATTCTCGGCAAGTTTTGCACCATCACCGCTGTTGCCAGCGCAGCAAAGACACCTAATCCGACAATCAGTGCTGGCCGTACAAAGCCCAGCAGCCACCGCAGCCGCAGCGCCAGGTACTGATGGGTTTCGCTACTTAGCAGCAGGCCAAGCAGCGCACCCCAGAACAAGGCAAGCAGAGGCCTGTCGCCCGCATCGACTGCGAGCGCCAGCCAAGCGCCGGTCATCATCAAACCCAATGTGCGTACCAGCAGCACCGTAACGCTGTTATCCAAGTGGCTGCCGCGCCATAGTGTGGTCAGCCAAGGTTGGCTTATTGGCAGCGCTGGGCTTGGTGAACCCACCAATCCCAGCAGCAGCCCAAACAGCAGCCCCGCTACAGGGGTGCCGAGAAGACGATAGAGATCGTTGCCATCTGCCAAGCCGGCAAAACGGATGCCGGTAAGAGCGCCGAATAAGAGACCGGCTGCGGCGAGGGCAACGATCTTGTGCACGGCGAATTGGCTGGCAGGCAACTCACCTGCAAGGTCGCGTCCATTGTAGTAGTTTTCCATCTCGTCCAGCCGTGCCGTGCGTCTCCGGCTGTACCAAATGGAGGCGCCGCCCGCCGCTGCTGCTGCGACGATAAACATGAGCATCCCATAACGACCGTCAAGATCGCCAAAATCGGATGGATCCTGCATAATCTTGGCTATTAAGCCGAGCACCAAGGAGAGCGCTAGTGCGGCAAAACCAACCAGTGCGCCATACACCAGCCAATTTTTTGTACGCGTGCGGCTGTCGTACCAGTCGCGTCGTACCCCCACGGTCGTCGCCAGTTCCTGCGTGCCATTTGGCGTCTCGATACGCACGATGCCGTTGAGAAGTTGAAGTGTCGGGTCCGTCAAATTGGCAGTGATGTGAATCGTGGCGCTGCCGCCGCTGGGAATAGTGAAATCCTGCGTGTCAAAACTCAGCCAGGGCAGGTCAGTTGCGAGGCGGCCTTGTAGCACACCTCCGCCCGTATTGCGCAAAATTAGCGGAGCTGTTACCGGCTGCAATTGGTCCTGCAGCACTTCACCCAGGTGCAGCCGTCGCCGCGGCTCCACACTTAGCGCCGGCTGCCATGTCACGGTGGCCTGGCAATTTACTGATTCTTGGCCGCCATTAGAACTGATCTCAAATGCAGGCTGGTCGAATACACCCTCGTCAAGGCTAGCGGTATTGATAGCGACAGACAAGTTAGCTGTCTGGTCAGGCATGAGACTGAAATCTTGTGGCCGTACTGTGACAGAATTTGTCTGCGCCGTAATGCGGCCATACAGGCAGCCACGCCCAGCGTTTTTGATTTGCAAATTAGCAGCGGCTGTTCCGCCCTTCTCCACCTGCCCCAAGTCAACAGTGCGTGTACTCACGGCCAGTGAGGGCAGCGGTATAGTTGGATTGGCTGCCCGCAAAAATTCTTCCAACCCTGCAGCTTGGTTGCCGCCGCGCAAACGAATCGACTCGGCGCGCACAGCTAAATCATGCCGGTTGATGCCATCCAGCCACGGTTCCAAGTGCCCATGGTAAAGATGGTAAATGCCATCATCCCAATACTGGTCGCACAGGACGGCAAGTTCTGCAGCGTCGCTCACTGATGGTCCCGCGCGGAAGGTAAAGGGGTTGGCGGCAGCGGCAGCCGGCGTCGGGGGTCGCACGAATGACTCAAACACATCACGCACTTCGACTGCGCTCGGCCGGTCGGCAACTTTCATCGCCAGCATCCGGGCAATGATCTCTTCTAACTCCGGACGTACACCCGGCAGATATTGGCTGAGTGGTGGAAAGTCAAAGCCGTTCTCACTGCGCGGGTCGCGCCCGCTGATCAGATGGTGCAGCGTCGCCCCCAGCGCGTAAACGTCGGTGCGCGCTTCAACCTGATTGGTATACTGCTCCATTGGGGCATATCCTGGTGTGCCAAGTGGGGCCGACAGTGTGCCGGTCATACCTGCTGTGGCACTCTCTTTAGCGAGACCAAAATCCACTAACTTTACCTTGCGTTGATCCTGGTCCAAAATGATATTGGCAGGCTTGATATCGCGATGAATTACCGGCGGCGTCTGCTTACTCAGGTAAATCAGCGTGTTTGCCAACTGCAGGCCGTGTTCAATTGCCTCATCCACAGGCAGGCGTCCGCCTTGCCTTGTGGCGCAATCTTCCAGATTTTCACCTTCGACAAATTCCATTACCAAGTAGTACTTGCTGCCTTCGATAAAGTATTCGTACACTTGGGGGGCGCCGTCAAAATGCAGTGTCGCCAACACACGCGCTTCGCGTTCGAAGTCTTTCTCAGCCTTCAGCTTTTCGGCTGGGTTGGAGTAGTAAGGCAGCATCTCTTTGATCACACAGCGGCGGCTAAAAGCGTTGTGGTCTTGCGCAAGGTAAACTGCCCCCATGCCGCCTTGGCCGAGCAGGCGCAGGATAAGATAACGGCTATGCAGCAGATTCGGCGCAGCAACTGGCTGCGGGAGCGTCTGGACACCTGCCGGTTGCGCCGGCGCTATTGGCGGCAGAGGCGGCGCAGCGCCGGCCAGCGTGCGGCCACATTGGGCGCAGAACTTTGCTTGGTCACTGTTCTGCATACCACAGCTAGGACAATACTGCATAACTCACTCCCTTTCTCATGCCATGCGGCTGGTGCTGACAGTCTATCCAGGTATGCCGATGTGCACCGCACGCAGTTGTTCCAACAAGCCCTGAACAGTGATTTCTGCTTCAATTGCCAACACTCTGCGCGTGGCATCGCCATAAAAGCCCGATGCCGTACGCAACTTCTGCGCCGCCTCCAGACAGTCAAGCGCCATCAAAACTTTATATGCAACCCACTCGCAGAAACCCTCCATCAACTGGTTGTCTCTCTGAAATGGGCAGTTTTCCCCCTGCCAGGCGTGGGCATACTCATGCGCTACAACCTTAATCATTAGCCAGCGCGGCAGCCCTGTCTCCACAGCTATCTGGCGGCGGCGTCTCAACTTGACATAAGCGCCCAATAAGGGTCCTTGTGGTGCGCCGGGACCAATAGGGCGATCAATTGTATGTTGCAGTCGTTGCATGTCGCTGCGGCTGCACAACAACAATGCAGGACGCAAGTGCACGCGCAGCCCCAACTGATTGACTACTATGTCCATCACTCGCTCGTACAATAGCAGCGCCTCCAGCGGCAAATCTACTGCTTCTGTTTTGCATTGCGAGCAAATCGGGCGGCTATCGCTCAACTTGGCATGCTGCGGCCCTAGCGGCTGACCGCAACTGGTGCATAGGATGCTGGCTGCGGCGCAGGTTTCACAGAGGATCAAGCCCTGTTCGCTTGCGGGGCGGCGCAGGGTCACGTAGGTCTCCTGCAGCAGTCTTCCACATAAATTGCAGTATTGGCTGCTCATGGTTCTTGGCACAATGTTGCGCCTCGGCTGCTATTGCTGGAAGGTGGCAGCCCATTTGCCCAGGCGGATCTGGTCGCCGGACCGCAGTGGCTGCGTGGCGTTAGCTGCCAGCTTCTGGTTATTCACCCATGTTCCGTTGACACTATTGGAGTCTTTCAGCAGCCACTGTGTACCCTGCTGCACAATTTCGGCATGCTTGCGTCCAACGCCACCTTCGAATCCGCCAGAACTTGTCGTGTCTACATCCGGATAAATGCCGCTCACGGCATCTTCGCGGCCAATGGCGAAGACTGTTTTGCCGGACAACTGGTAGCTCTGCCCGCCGGCAGTGACCAGTCGTATTGGTGCAGCCGATACGACTGGCGGCGGTGGCGGATATACAAGCGGATTGGCGGGTGGCACGGAATAGTCGCCTCCACTGATCATTGGTTGGGCAAGAGGTGGCGCTGTTCCTAAAGCGGCGCCGCAGCTATCGCAAAATGCCTCGCCAGGGATTATGGCTGCACCACAACTTGGGCATGTGCTGCCCCCCATTATGGGCGCGGCAGAGGGTGTGGCTGCCATGGGAGGCAACGCACCCGCCAGCGGCGCCCCACACTGGTCACAAAACGCTGCTGTCGGATCATTGCTGTGGCCGCACTGCGGACAAGTGACCATATCTCATTCCTTTCCTTTGTGTTGATACTAGTTTGGTATGACCTAAGCCAAGCCCTTCATGGCGCGTCCAGATCATCCACTCGCTGTGTGAGTTTGCGTGTGCCGTACTGCAGCTTCTTCGTCCCGCCTGCCGACATCTGCCCTTGCTGCTGCAGATTGTCGGCCTCCTGCTGCGCAGCCTGCGCGAGTTCCACTTCGCCCAGATTGAGCAGCCGGGTAGCGGCTGTTCGCAATTGCTGCGTCGCCAATGCCACATTGCCTGCCTGCGCCTCTTCCAGCGCACGCGTCTGCAGCTTGAAAACTGAAACCTTTTCCACTAAGTTCATTACTGTAGCGTCAAATGCTCCTACTTGTCCTGGATCACCCACCAATGTCAGCAGAACATCGCTGCGTGTGTGTTCGCCCACAAGTGTGGCAATTGGAATATCGTAGCTTACGTCTACCTGTGCGATGCGATAGCTGCCCGCTTGCTTTGGCTGCAGCAGCAGTTCGACCAGCAGTGATTGACCCTTGCCACGTTCGAGGTCGCCAAGCGTTACCTGAACATCGCGATCGGATAATGTGCGCTGGGCGAGGCGGCTGATATCTGGCAGCACCCGCCAGGCCGCTGTAGGCGTTACGCCGGTCGCCAGACGCAGAGTCAGTTGCGCATTGCGCACTACGGTGCTTTGCATAGCGCGCAGTGCATGTTGAAACTCACTCACAATTTTGTCAGGTGTTTCCAGATGGTCAACGGCTCCGCCGCTGGCCTGTGCGATCGCTTCGAGTAGAGCCATGTTCCACTCTTCGCCTAACCCCAGAGCACTGATGGCAATCCCATGTTGGCCACATTCTGCGGCAAGCTGCCGGCACTGTTCCTCATCGCCGTATGTTTCGCCATCCGTCAGAAGCAACATGCGACTGACGCGATCCGGCGCTAAGCCGCGGCGCATCTCATCCATCCCTCGCTGCATGCCTTTAGATAAAGTAGTGCCGCCGCGATCCGAGATACGGTCGATCATGGCTTGCATCTTCGCCAGGTCGCCTACTGGTTGGCAAGGCACAAGCGTATCTACGTTATCGTCAAACAAGATTACAGAGACAAAGTCCTGTGGCGAAAGCCGCATTAATACCAGTTTGACTGCTTCCCGTAGACTATGGATTTTAGCGCCGGCCATTGACCCGCTGCGATCTAAAGTCAGCCCCAGGTTGACAGGCATCTGCGCCTGCGTCCCTTGCCCGGTTGGGGTGACATGCATAAGGCAATACAACTTCTGCGGCTCCGGCAGCGCTTGGAATTGAGAACGGTTTAGACTTACCTGTAGCGAGACCTCACCTGGCATAGAATGCTCCTTGCTGCGTAATGGGCGGGTGCAACGCAAAGCCGCCTAAGATGTGACAAGCCGCTGGCCGCAACGACCACAGAATGTGGCGCCGGCCCGCAGCGGGTTGCCGCACTTAGGGCAGGCTGAATTGGAGGTGGAACTGGCGCTGGGCTTGACCTCAACCACCGCTACCGGCGCGCCACAACCAGGACAGAAGGCATCGACACTGTTGAGCTCGCGCCCGCAGCGCCCACATTTAGGCGGTTCGGGCGCCTGCTCCTGCTTAATGGTCTCGATCAACGATTCCTGCTCGCTGACCTGCTGGTTGAGCGTCTGCAACTGGAGGCAGATGGTGCTGAGGCGCTGGTCGAGTGGCTGTCCAGCTGCAAACATCTCCCACACAACATCTCCCAACGAGCGTAATTGGTCGCTCTTCTGGTTCTGCAACTGGCCTAGTTTGCTCTGTTCTCGCTGCAGGCGCAACGCACGCGCTGCTTCAAATTTGGCGCGTTCCGTCTCATCGCGCAGCCGTTTCATGATCCCGCTCACGTTGATGCTCCTTGGCCCTTCGTCATTTATAACCTTGGCCTGCACTCAATGGCTATGACTCTATCCGCGCCAGCACTACGCTGATGTTATCTTCTCCGCCGGCCTGGTTGGCGCGCTTGACTAAGGCATCACAGACCGTCTGCACGTCTCCAAAATTCGACAGCAGTACGTCGGCAATTCCTTCGTTGTGCAGCATCTCCCACAAACCATCACAGCACAGCAGCAAAGCATCGTGTGGGGCCAACTCCTGGTGAAAATAATCTACCTGCAGATCGGGCCGGAAACCGAGGTTGCGTGTGATCTGGTTGCGCTGCGGGTGCGTATAGATTTCTTCAGGCTGCAAGATACCCTTGCGCACCAACTGATAAACGGCAGAATGATCCTCTGTAATCTGCTGCAGGTTGCCTTGTCGCCACAGGTAGGTGCGGCTGTCGCCCACATTGGCAATATGGGCTTGATCGTCGATCACCAGCGCCAGGGTTAAAGTCGTTCCCATGTCATTGCCGCGTGCTCGCGCATTTTCGTACACGCGGCGATTGGCGGCGACAATTGCCGCATCCATCAGCGCGCTGATAGTATCCTGGCCAATGGCTTGCCCTTGCAGCAGTGGAATTACGATGGTTTGCAGCAGGGCCGCACTGATCGACTCTACTGCGATCCGGCTCGCCACTTCGCCGTCGCCGTGGCCTCCCATACCGTCGGCCACTAAGTACAAGCCGATCGTTGGTTTTGCTTGCGACTCATACAGCGTCGCAATCGTCAAGGCAAAGATGCTGTCTTCATCAGGCGTGGCGGCGCGCAAGATGCCTGGGTCCGACCGTTGCCCTGCCAGAAGTGTGACGCCATATGGAAATTGTGCCTCTAAGATACTATCTGTCTTTTCGACGTTTGCCGACTCTTCCTCCTCCAGGACAAAGAACATTTCTTGCCAGGTGACGACACCATTTTCTAATGTGTCATCATGCACCTGGCGCAACCGGCGCACAGCGAAAGGGGCATTGTCGTCCAGTAGATAGGCACCACATTCGAAGCAGTACGGTTCTTCCGCTGATGCAGCGACTAGCGAACCGCATGAAATACATACGCCTCGATCCTGTACAAGATATGTGTTAGCCGGCAGCGCTTCGCTTGTAGATAAGACTAGAAAGCGTTCCGCCACAAGAGTTCCCTGTTCCAGCGGAGAAAATTCGCTCTCTTCCAGTGCCTCGGCCACATTCACCTGTACGTCCACGCACTCAGCAGCCACCGCATCACTGGCGGCATCTTCGCTGTCCACCACCTCGCTGTCTACCACCTCGCCGGCAAAGTTCTCCACCGCAGCATCGAGCGTTGCATCCAACGCTGCGACCTTGTTGCCGTCACTCGCTATGCTGCCTGTATCGTTGCTGCCTGTATCGCCGTTGATCTCTCCGGTTGCGGGTTCTTCATCTGTAACCACATGCGACAGTACTATATCTTGCCCAGCGTCCGCGTTTTGCTCACCGTCATTCTTTGCCGCTGCAAAGTCGCTTGCGTCAATTGCAATGGGTGTCTCCGGCAGTTGGTCGTCGTGAGGTTCTTGTGGCGCAGCGATTACTTCGGCAGCGATTACTTCGGCAGCAATGGGGGGCAGAATAGACATGGCATCTGCGTCGTTGGTGTCAGGTGGCGCTGTTTCGGCTGTGGAAGTGTCTAAAGGCGCCGCCGCCGCAGTCTGCACCAATGGCGCACCACAATTGGCGCAAAAACGAGCGCCGTTTCGATTTTCATAGCCGCAGTCGGAACAGATCATGGCAACCTCTCTCCACGCCAAGCGTTTTTTTTTGGGTGCACTGGTAAATACAATGCCTGCTGATCTATCTAATGCAGAACGGGGCGCATTTCTTTCACACATCTTGAAGAGAATCTGCAACAGAAATTCTTGCAGTGTAAGAATCCCCTCCGTTTTTGCATTATTACCTATAGACGGTTTGCAAAATCATTTGCGACTACGCAGTGGGACTGAGGACGCGTACCAGGCTTGGAGTAGGGATGAACCAGCATTGTTTGCAGTGTGGTAAAGAAGCAAAGCTCAACGCCAAATTCTGCCCAGGGTGTGGAGCGCCGTTGGGTGGAGCTTTACCCCAGGTGCAGCGGCTCCAGCCAGGCCAAATAATTCATGGCAACAGCTTTCGCATTCTCCATACGCTAGGCAAGGGAGGTATGGGGCTGGTGTACTTGGCCGAAAACAAGCGGACTTTTGACCGCCGTTGTGTTATCAAGGAAATGCTGGATTACTTTGACCCTAATGACCAACAGCAGAAGGCCACAGCCCGCCAACGTTTTGAGGATGAGGCGAGGATACTATCACGCCTTAACCATCCAGGCATCCCCAGCATTCAGGATTACTTTGAAGAGAATAGCCATTACTATATCGTGATGGACTATGTTGATGGCCAAAACCTGGAACAAATGCTGGGCCGGCATCTGCCCGAAAGCCAAGTGGTCGGCTATGGCGTTCAAGTCTGCGAAATTCTGGAGTATTTGGCCGGGCTTAGTCCGCCCGTGGTGCATCATGACATCAAGCCTGCCAATATTATTGTCGACGCCAGTGCGAATCGTGCGTGTTTGGTCGATTTCGGCACGGCCAAGGCGCGCCTGTCTATCCAACCAGGTGGCGGCGTTGGCGTTCAGAAGTCCAGCATCTATGGTACAGTGGGCTATGCTCCACCCGAGCAGTATAAGGGTCAGTCGGAACCGCGCTCCGATGTCTATGCCCTTGCCGCCACCCTCTATCATCTCCTGACCAACGACGACCCAGGTGAGCACGCTTTCTCTTTCCCCCAGTTGAGTTCGCTTTCGCCGCATGTATCCACCACG
>JBBRBX010000078.1:0-27932 GCA_038205395.1 Caldilineales bacterium | reverse complement strand
GATCTGCTCCGGATCAATGTTGTAGGTAAGCGGGTCAATATCGACAAAGACAGGACGGGCGCCCAGGCGGGCGATGCAGCCTGCTGTCGCAAAAAAGGTGTAGGGGGTGGTGATCACCTCATCCCCCGGCTGCAGGTCAATCGCCATAAAAGCAGCCAGCAGTGCGTCGGTGCCGGAAGACATGCCGATACCGTAGCGGCAGTGCGCATAAGCGGCGACTTCTTCCTCCAGCGCCTGCACCTCCGGCCCCATGATAAATACCTGTGAATCCATCACCCGATCTACAGCCGCACGCACTTCTTCCCGAATGGAAGCGTACTGGGCTTTGAGATCAAGCAGAGGAACAGGCGACGCTGTTTGCGAAGAAATATCCATCGTTTCGGCAGTTGGTTGTTTGAAAGTTGATTGCATAGAAGACCTCTCTTTTTCTCCAGCAGCCTGGCGGCTGCTCTATCGTTACAAGACTTCAGGCAGCGCTTCCTCTTCATCCCAGTCAAGACAGCGCAGAACGCCGGAAGCCAATTCCTGGTAACGCCAGCCGCTTTGCGGACAGATCCAGCAGCCGTCGCTGTCGCGCGCAGTCAAGCGATGGCCGTGGCGGCTCATCCAGCCTTTGCGCACAGCCGGCACGCCCAGCATAAGCGCGTAATCGGGCACATCACCACGCACTACGGCGCCCGCCCCCACAAAGGCATAGCGGCCGATCGTGGCTCCGCACACAATCGTGGCGTTGGCCCCAATGGTGACCCCGCGGCGCACCAATGTGCGTTGATACTGGCCGTGAC
The DNA here is from genome assembly GCA_038205395.1 of Caldilineales bacterium. GTDB lineage: Bacteria > Chloroflexota > Anaerolineae > Caldilineales > Caldilineaceae > Fredericiella. The sequence goes on along the minus strand of JBBRBX010000078.1, from coordinate 27,147 downwards.
GCACGATTTGCGCGCGCGGGTTGATGACATTGGTAAAGACACATGAGGGGCCGCAGAAGACATCATCCTCCAACTCAACGCCTTCATAAAGCGAGACGTTGTTTTGAATTTTGACGTTGCTGCCGATATGGACGCGGCTGGCCACCATCACATTCTGGCCCAGGTTGCAGCCTTCGCCGATCACGGCATAGGCCATAATATGACAGAAATGCCAGATTTTGGTGCCGGCCCCGATGGTGCAAGGCTCGTCGACGTAGGCGCTGGGGTGAACAAAAAAGGCATGCGCACTCATAGCAGGGCACTTTCTTGGCTCTGCTGTCGAAGTGGCTGAAATGGCTGAAACGGCTCGATCGGCAGCTTGATTGGTTCGCCGTTGAGCACCAGCGAGCGCTGAGCCGCCTGCAGGACGCGCAGCACATTCAGACCGCTGGCGCCGTCGGTCAGGGGCGGCTGCCGGCTGGCTACTGCCTCCAGAAAGGCTTCACACTCCTTGCGCAGCGGCTCGCCTGCGGCAAAGGGCACGGCTGCGCCGGCATGGCGCACGGGCACAGGCTCGCCCTCCTGCCATTCAACACGCTGATCATAGAGCACCAATTGCTTGTTGACGTCATCAAAGCTGGCCATCTTGCGCGAGCCGATTACGACCAGCCGCTGCTCCTTAAAGGGGTGCAGCCACGACACATGGATATGGGCGCGCACCCCATTGTCAAAAAGCAAATTCGTCACGGTCACATCGGCAATGTTGGGCTGGAGGTACTGCCCGCCTGTCGCCACCACTTCAAAAGGCATGGCCCCCACCAGACGTAAAATAACCGCCACGTCATGCGGGGCAAAGCTCCACAAAATATTTTCTTCGCGCCGAATCTTGCCCAAGCTGAGGCGATTGGAGTAAATGTACTGCAATTTGCCCAGTTCTCCTGCGGCCACCAGTTCACGCAAACGCAGGATAGCCGGATGGTATTCGAGCACATGGCCTACCATGAGAATGCGCTGTCGCTGTTCCGCCAGTCGCACAAGACTTGCGCCTTCCTCATAGGTCAGCGCCAGCGGTTTTTCCACAAACACATCTTTGTCTGCCAGCAAAGCGGCACTTACCAGCGCCGTATGCGTCTCGGCCGGTGTAGCGATCACAACAGCGAAAACATTGCTTGCCAAGACTTCCGTGATGTCTGTATAGATAGGGACGCCGGGCGCCAACTGTGCAGCGGCAGCGCGCCCCGCTTCCGTGGCATCGCACACAGCAGCCAACGCCCCCAATTGGAAAAAGTTGCGCACCAGGTTTTTACCCCAGTAGCCACAGCCAATCACCGCAACTGTCATAAATGATTTCTTTCTATGATACGTAGACGTCTCCTGCGCAGATCAACTGTCAAGCATACCTGACTGCGCAAGCACTACCCAATTTAAGGTTCCCAGTGGGAGCGCTTATGCCCCATGGGCAGTCACAACATGCCGCGTATCCACCACCAGGCGAGCGCTGCGCTCGATCGCCGCCCAATCATATGCCGTATGATCCGTCGCCACCACCACACAGTCGGCGGCGGCCAGCGCGGCGGCGAGATCGGTTACGCTCGCCAGGGCCAGATCTTCGTAGGTGAAGGAGGGCACGTGCGGGTCGTGGTACTCCACCCGCGCCCCTTTCTCGCGCAGCAGGTGGATGATGTCCAGCGCCGGCGATTCGCGCAGGTCGCTCACATCTTTTTTGTAGGCGACGCCCAGCACCAGCACGCGGCTGCCCTTGACCGACTTGCCGGCGTCGTTGAGCGCATCCTGCACCTTCTGCACCCAGTAGCGCGGCATGGCGGTGTTGATCTCGCTGGCCAACTCGATAAAGCGGGCGGTGTACTGCAGCGTGCGCAGCTTCCACGACAGGTAGAGCGGGTCGATGGGGATGCAGTGGCCGCCCAGACCAGGGCCGGGCGTAAATTTCATAAAGCCAAAAGGCTTGGTGGCCGCCGCATTCAGAATCTCCCAGGCGTCCAGCCCCAGCTTGTCACACATCAGCAGCAGTTCGTTGGCCAGGCCGATATTGACCGAGCGAAAGGTGTTTTCAAACAGCTTGACCATCTCCGCCGCTTCGGGTGAAGAAACCGCCACCAGCGTCTCGATGGCCTGCCTATAATAAGCGCCGGCCACGGCCAGACAGGCCGGCGTCACGCCGCCGATCACCTTGGGCGTGTTGCGCGTGGTGTAGTCGGTTCGCCCCGGATCGACGCGCTCGGGCGAAAAGGCCAAAAAGAAATCCTCACCCACGCGCAACCCCAGCTCGTTTTCCAGCAGGCGCGGCAGCATGGCTTCGGTCGTCGTGCCGGGGTAGGTGGTGGATTCCAACACGACCACCATGCCCGCATGAAGATAGCGGGCAATCTGCTCGGTGGCGCTGATGATGTAGGAGATGTCCGGGTCGCCGGTTTTGTTGAGCGGCGTAGGCACACAGATTGAAACGGCGTCGCACTCCGCCAGCACGGCAAAGTCACTGGTGGCGGCCAGCGCACCGGCGGCGGGCGCCACTGCCCCGCCGGCTGTCGGACCGGACGTCACCGCTGCGCCAACCAACGCCGCCACCGCGGCGGCTGGCACATCTTCAATGTATGACTCACCGCGGTTGATGGCGTCGACTTTGCGCTGGTCAAGGTCAATGCCTGTCACCCGATAGCCGGCCTGGGCAAAAGAGACTGCCAGCGGCAGCCCCACATAGCCCAGACCAATAATGGCCACATGGGCACGGCGTGAAGCAAATTTTGCGATCAATTGTTCCTGCATCATAAAAGAACCCTTTGGGGTTGAGCCGGCAGACGAGTTTGTAAATCAGGCTGCGGCTCAGGTGAAATTACACGACACACACACAGCCGCATTGCAACTGCAGCGTAACCGGCGACAGCAGCCGCTGCGCGCCGGAGCGGCGCACATGCAGAACGTACAGGGTGTCCGGGTCAAAAACCACCACATCCTGCACACCTTGCGCCAGATAAAAATTGGGGCCTATCTCTAAGTCCTTCGCCTCAAAGCCGCGGCTGATCACCTCGATCACCGCTTCCGGCACTAAGCGGACAGCCTCATCTTCCTCGTCGGGTTCACGGCAGAAGATCGAAATGTCGGGCCGCTTGAGGGAACCGTCTGGAAACTGTACGTATACATCGGCAAAGTGGACACAGCCGCAGCCGCCTTCGCTGCCAGTGGGCGGGCGCCGGATTGTCTCGCGGATACGGTCAATAGCGCGCTGGTGCTTGACGACAGGATGCGTTTCCCAAATGGGCAAGCCGCCCACAATTTCCAACCGGATCCCCAGTTGGTCGGCGCCAAGCATTGTCGCCAGCATTCCGTTGTCGCTTGCCATGCTGCTCTCCCTATCTAAACGGGCTGCTCAACCATCCTGGCAACCATGCTAACGCTGCGCAAACTTCTGCTGGTATGCTTCCCACTGCGGTGCAAACACCGCCGGGGCCACGGCGTAGAGCATCTGCAGCGCACGCTGGCCCAGCAGGCGAATCTCCCACTGGGCGGCCTTGTCTACGGCACGCAGCCAGAGGAAGTGGCTCCAGCCGGCAAAGTTCATGCTGGCCACGATGCGCGTCTCGGCCGCATTGGGCAGCAGAAAGCGGGCGTCCTCCTTGCGGATGCCCAAATCCCGCAGCCGCGCATACTTAGCTTCAGCCAGCGCCCAAAACTCCGCCAACTCCTGCATGGCCTGCGGATTGTCGGCCACGGCGGGCGGGACGATGGCGTTCCAGCCGCCTTTGCTCAAGTCGACATAGCGCTGTGATTCCTGGCTGAACGAGGCCAGCCGGTGACGCACCAGTTGGTGTGTGCAGGCGCGGCTGATGCCTTCAAAGAAAAAGGTGGCCGAACCGTGGTGCAGCGCCAGGGCGGGGTCGTCCAACTGCGGCTGCGTGTAACCGAGCAGCGTGACGCGCAGCGGCCCGTCCTGCGTGGGCAGCAGCGTCGAGGAAAGGAATTGATCTGCAGGGATGTGGTCGATGGGGGCCGGCTCGCCGGCAAACTCGGCAAAGACAGCCGGGGCCACGGCCCGCACCAGCGGCAGCGCTTCCAGAGCAATCCCGCGGCGGAAAAAATCCACCCAGACGCGCGTGTTGCCGCTCACCAGCCAGCCGCCGTCGCCCAAATCGCTCAACTCGCAGTGGCGGTTAATCATGCGCCACGTCAGCGGGCTGGGGTCATCCGCCGCCAGGTCGCTGACCCGCACCATCACCACCACATGTTCGATGATATCCTCATGCCCCTCGCGCACACGGTCGGCGATAAAGTGCGGCGCCGTCCCCATACGGTGGGTGCTGTGGTAACAGACACGCCCGGCATACTCGATGATGTTCTCGGCATAGACGCCCTGGCCGTCCCAGATCGTCGCCAGATCGCCCAGAGCCGCCACGCCGGCGGACGTCAATTGTGGATTGCGCTGTGTATAGGCGATCAGTTGCGCTTGCACAAAGTTTTTCCCCTTGCCGGACCGGCAGCATCCGGCTGCTGACAGCCGATCAGAAAGCGTCTATTTTAGCATAGCCAAAGCGGGAGAAACGAATACCAGGGCGCAAATTGCGCCCTGGTAGAGAAGGGACTGAGAAGTGTGCCGCAAAAGGGGTTGAGGCAGGTGCGTTGGTCTAGTTGCCCATCAAGGCGACCATGCCCAGAGGGATGCCAAAGATGGCGCTCACAACCGCCGTGATGATCAGCACAAGCAGCCAGCCCGCCACGACGGTGACAATCGTTTTGCCGTCACTCAGCCCATGTGTCTCGCGCACGGCGAAAAAGCCGCACACCAGGCTCCAGATGCTGCCGACCAGTGCAATCAACCCGCCAAAGCAGGGGATGAAGGAGAAGACGCCCAAAACGGTCGGGGCGTAGGCATAGCCGAGCGTGCGCAGCAGCTGCGGCACAGTGGCCTGTCCCTGAAACATGGCCTTGCCGACAAACTGCACGACATAGGACCAAATGTAGTAGCCGGCCACCGCCAGAATTACACCGACTACCAGGCCGACCAGTGCACCGAGGAAGTTGCCGGTCAGGATGCCGCCCAGAAAGCCGCCGATGCCGGTCAGCACCGCAGCCACCACCACGACCATGAGCGCCTCTTGGTTGTAGCGCTCGTCGTTAGCCACCTCTCGGTAAAAGCTCCGATCCAGCGACATGGCGCGGCGCACATTGGCAATCATCGAATTGAAATCCATACCATTCCTCCTTTGGCGAAATCCTGTGTGACAAATAGTTGTTGGAAAAGGTAAGCCGGTAACAATAAGTGCAGCAACTGCAACTTCGATCATACGACGCACTCGTCAATGGGTCAAACGGCCTAAATCATCGAAAGTGCCCCGTGGCGGTTTCGCCACTTTGGCCGCTTTCGTGCTAAACTGCCGGATTATGGCAAAACAATACTATGGTGGGCAAGCAGTCATTGAAGGCGTTATGATGCGTGGGCGCAAGTCCATGGCGATCGCCGTGCGCAACCTGCAGGGCGAAGTGGTCCTGCACGAGGAACCGCTGACGGCCAAAATCTACACCAGCAAGTGGGGGCAGTGGCCTTTTGTGCGCGGTCTCGGCATGTTGTGGGATGCGCTGGGCCTCGGTATCCGTGCGCTGATGTGGAGCGGGGAAGTCGCCACGCAGGAAGAAGGCCAGGAGAAGATCGAATTCAGCGGCCCTGTGGCATGGACAACCATCGGCGCCAGCCTGTTGTTTGCGGTGGCTCTCTTCTTTCTGCTGCCCACCTTTGCCGCCCGCCTGCTCGCCACTTTTGTCAACGACAACCCGCTGGTGGACGCCTTTTTTGAAGGTGTCATCCGTCTGCTCGTCTTTCTCGCCTACCTGTGGCTGATCGGCAGAATGAGTGAGATTCGCCGGGTCTTTGGCTATCACGGGGCCGAGCACAAAACCATCAACGCCTACGAAGACGGTGCGCCGCTTACGGTCGAGTCCGTGCAGCGCTACAGTGTCCAGCACACACGCTGCGGCACCAGCTTTCTGCTCTATGTGCTGGTGATCAGCATCATTCTCTTTGCGCCGCTGACCTTTTCCGGCGTCGAACCGGGCTGGGCAGCGCTGCTGCTGCGCTTCGTCACGCGCCTGGCGCTCATCCCCATTGTAGCGGGGATCGCCTATGAGATCATCCGCTTCAGCGCCGCGCATGAGGGCAACTCGCTGATGCGCCTGTTGATCGCGCCCGGCCTGGCGCTGCAGAAGATGACCACGCGCGAGCCGGAAGACGGCATGGTCGAATGCGCCATCACCGCGCTCAAGCCGGTGCTGGTTGCCGATGGGCGGCTGGCTGCAATAGACGATGCTGCCGCCTCTGCCGCCTCTGCCGGCGCAGCCACAGCAGTGGATGGTCTGCCGGTCAGAGAAGCGCCCGCCAGAGAACCGGCAGCCGCGCCGGCAGTCGCTGCCGACTAATCCGCTTCGACCGCCACCAGCAGTTCCTCACCCTCCACCTCGACGCGATCGCCGTGGTGGAGTTTGCGCCCGCGGCGCAGTTCCACTTCGCCGTTGACCTTGACCAGCCCCTCCAAGATCAGCGCCTTGGCCTGGCCGCCGGTCTGCGCCATCTGCGCCAGCTTTAGAAACTGATCCAGCTTGATATATTCTTCTGCGCTCATTGCCACCTTTGCCGGTTACTGCTTTACTAATTACTGCCGGCTGCTGCCGCTACACTGGTTACTGCCGCTACACTGCTTTGCGAAAACTCGTCACGCCATACCACTGCAGCCCCAGCGCAAACAGCGCCAGCACCGCCAGGCTCAACAGCAGCGGCAGGCTGCCGCCGCCGAACAATGTCTGGCGCAGGCCGTCCACCACATAGGTGGTCGGGTTGGCGAGCGCCACCACCCGCATCCATGCCGGCATGGCGTCCAGCGGGTAAAAGGCGTTGCTCAAAAAGAGCAGGGGCAGGTTGAGCAAAAAGAGCATGGTGTGATAGCCGCCGATTGACTTGCTGCGCAGCGCCACCCCATTGGCAAAGCCGACGATGGCCAGCATAAACAGCGTCAGCACTGCCAGCGCACCCACGATCCCCGCCGGCGAAGTCACCAGGTGCGCCCCAAACAGCAGTGCGATCAGCAGAACCAAGAGTGACTGCACCAACGTCTTCACCAGCCCACTCAGGGTCGAGGCCAGCAGCACACTGGCGCGCGGGATCGGCGCCACCAGATACTGCTTGAGATAGCCGCGGATCTTCTCTTCCAAAATGGTCATGCCGGCATTGACCGCACCGCTCAGCGCCGTAAAGCCCAGAATCCCCGGCGTGATAAACGAGAGATAGTTGGCCCCGCCGATGGCGGCAGGATTGACGATCTGCTGCATCCCCGCGCCGAAGGTCATGGCCAGCAGTAGCGGCGCCGCCAGCGTGCCACCCACTTCGGTGCTGTTGCGCACAAACTTGTGCATGTGCTTGCGGTAGATCACCCAGGCGCCCCGCCACAGTTCACTCACGTTACAGCCATCCTTTGTCCATCGCATCCAGCAGCGCCAGCTCCCGGTGCAGCGGGTCGCGCCGCACCGCCGCCGCCACCTCGTCCGCCATCTCCTGCGCCGTCACGCGTGCGGCCTGTTCATCCGCCGTCAACACACAGCCGTCGCGCATCAATACACGGCCCGCCACCATCACCAGATCCACCTCTTTGCCGGTGGCGGCGTAGACGAGGTTGGGAACCAGGTTGCGGATCGGATCGGCCAGCACGGGGGTCAGGTTCAGCGCCCGCAGATCGACCAGAATGAGGTCGGCCTGCTTGCCCGGCTCGAGCGAGCCGATCTGGTCATCCAGACCAAGCGCGCGTGCGCCTTCGATGGTGGCCATGCGCAGCACTGCCCACGCCGGCATCACGGTGGGGTCACGGAATTTGATTTTGTTGAACAGGGCGGTCAGCTTCATCTCGTTAAAGATATTGTTGCTGTTGTTGCCCGCCGCCTGGTCCGACCCCAGCGCCACCGACCCACCGCTGGTGCGGAAATGATGCGCCGGCGGCACCAGCCCATCAATGAGGCCGATGCTCCCCGAACAGAGCACCATCGCCGCCCCGCTGTAGGCGATCATCTGCGCCTCGTCATCTGTGGCTTCGGTCAGATGCACCGCCAGCAACTGATCGTCCAGATAGCCGATTTGGTCGAGGAAATCGGGCGTGCGCTTGCCGTAGCGTTTGAGCATCTGGTCGATCTCGCGGTCGCCCTGCGCCACATGCATATGGATGCGCAGCCCATCGGCGGCCGCCAGCCGTTTGACATGCAGCAGTTGGTCGCGATCCAGCATATCCGCCGCCTGCGGGCCATACATGACCGTGATGCGCCCTTGTTCGGCGCCGTGCCATTCGCGAGCGAAGGCCACCGCCGCTTGGATGGAGCGGTCGCCTTCGCTCTCATCCAGCGGGTAGAGTTCCCCCACCGGCCAGCCCGCCATCCCCGCGCGCGGCAGGGCGTTGATCGTCGGCGTCAACACGGCGCGCACCCCAATCTCGGCGAAGATGTCCGCCCAGCCCTCATGCGGCACGGCAAAGTCACCCAACGTCGTGGAGCCGGTCTTGAGCGCCTCCAGCACATTCAAGCGAGTGCCCGCCAGCGACGCCGCCGGCAGCAGGTTGCGCGCATAGACCGCCAGCCCGCGCTGCATCCAGTGGGCGACATCCTGCGCCACCCCGCGCACCACGGCAAAGGGTGTATGCATATGGGCATCGATCAGCCCCGGCAGCAGCACATGGTCGGTGGCGTCGATCACCTCGCGCGCCGAATAGTAATTTTCCAACTCTGCCGTTGCGCCGGCGGCCACAATTTTATCATCGCGCACGGCCACCGCGCCGTCCGCCACATAGCCGACGCCGTCCCCGCACATGGTGAACAGGTGGGCATGGAGCAGCAAAACATCAACAATTTCACCCATAACAATCCTTCTATCTATCGCTGTCACTGCTATCGCCGGAAGCAAACTGCCGGGAGCAAACTGCCGCAACACAACCAGGGCGACGGATTCTATTCTACTCCGTCGCCCTCTGCTTGTTATAAAGCTGGCATTTGCGCGGCTCAAGTGCGAGAGGTGCGCAGCGAGCCGATGCTACTTGAAAGGGGCAGGCTCATTGGTGAACGCGCCGGGATAGGCCGCGCGCGTGTCCACCAGGCTGTCCTGGTGCATCTTTAGCAGCAGTGCTGCGGTCAGGCGCGTGTTTTCTTCGACTGCGATCTGCAGCGCAATCATCTCGCCCAATGCATACAGCAGCACAAAATAGAACAAGCCGCCCAGCAGCACAAAGATGGCGAGAAAAATGCCGCCTGTGCCTGCCACGCTGGACGCCAGCGGGGCAAACTGCTGGCCCGCCAACTGCAGGAAAGAGCCCATCTGAGCGCCGACCAGGGCAATGGCGATGGCGCTGAGGATCGCGAGCACCAAGGTGATCCAGGCAAGCACCTTCAGCAAGCCGCTAAAAAAGCGCAGGATATCAAACCGCTTGGGTACTGACATGCACTCCTCCTAGTGGGTTGCACCAGCTACTGGGTTATGTACACAGTTGCGTAGGCTGATGACAATGTGGATGGTTCTGACCGCTATTCAGCCGCATTCTTGGCTTTGGCTGCCGCAGGAGCGTTTTCGCTCTTGCCGGATTCGTTCTTAGCGGAATCATTTTTGTTTGATTCGCTTTTGCCTTCGCCTTTGCCGGCCTCACTCTTGCCAGGCTCACTCTTGCCGGCTTCACTCTTAGACGGCTCCCCTTTAGATGATTCGCCCTTTCCCTCGTCGCCATTTGCCGGCGAACCCGTCACCGCCTTTTTAGCGGCATTCTTGCTGTCTGTAATATACCAGCCGCTGCCTTTGAAATGAATAGCCGGCGCACTCAGCCGGCGCTGGACATGCACCCCCTGACAGTTGGGACAGTGCGGCGTGCTGCTGTCGGAAAACGATTGGATCTTCTCAAACTCATGCCCGCAGTCTTGACAGGCAAACTCATAAATCGGCATCCTGCACCTCGTCACCACCGCCGCCTGCTTGGCAGGCGGCGGAATCACCATTATACTCCCACAGTATACTCGTACTGCATACCCGTGGCGGCATACTCCTGCTGTATACTCTGATTGGGGCCTGCTTACGCCGGCAAGCTTTGAGTATAAGCAACCTGCGGGTCTTTGTCGAATCCATTGCGGGCTTCCGTTGCCCACACGGCGCTCAGCGTACGCCACAGCCTTTGTTTAGCTATGTCTAGATCGTCTAGCTCGCCCGGCCACTACTTCGCCATGTCCAGCCAGTTCGAGCCGGAAGGTCTCTATCTTGCGCTGCCGCTGGAAGGGGAGAGCCGCCTCCTGCAAGGGTGGGGCGCGCATTCCGCGTTTTATGGGGGTTACACCTACAACGGCGTCCGGCTCAAAGGGCATATTGGCCTTGATCTCGCCGCACCCGCCGGTGCCCCTGTACTGGCCGCCGATGCCGGACGCATCACGGAGATCAACGTCGAGCCGGGCGGTTTTGGCCGTTACATCAAGATCGAGCACAGTTGGGGCGAATCCTTTTATGCCCATATTGTTTCACCCGTTGTCGACGCCGGCCAATCCGTCAAGCGCGGCCAGCACATTGCGCAGGTGGAAGCAGGGCGCAGGCGTTCGGCTGGGGCGTTTCCTGCCCATCTTCATTTTGCCGTCCGCATCAATCCCTACAATCGTTTTGACGGGTGGGGCGGTTTCAGTGACCCGCTGCCGTATCTCTATGCCCCTACGCTGGATGTCGCTGTCCCGCAGACAGGTGCGGAAGACGAAACGCCAGGCTATGAAGAAGGGCTGCCCCCCATGCTTGCTGAACGTCCAGGAATGAGACGTCCTTGAGGAGTTGTTTTGATTTTTACTTGCCATCTATGGATTTATATAATAATCGTCTTCGTAGTAAGCCTTGGGGATAAGTGGACAACTGCCGTCTGTTCAGCACCCATGTGCTATATCTAGTGGCGGCAGGGGCGGACGTAACTAGGTTCAGCGTTTGGCGCCACAGGGGCTTGTACAGGCAGTGTGGATTACTGGTTGATAGTCTGGGGATTTGTTTTCCCCTCCCGATTGGCGCTGCGCCGCTGCCCCCTACCGGTTGTGGCGCAGCAGGCGCTGCTGCACAAGTCTGTGGATTGGGGATGACAACTTTTCCCTGATCGGGGAGTAAAGCCGCCACCTTATCCCCTGATCAGGTCGCTTATCCCCAGGTTTATCCCCAGGTGCGGGGCTGATTGGCGCTGCAAGACAACAAATCAGCAGTTGATTTTACGCTTTGCTGACAGTTCGTTCAGCCTATAGAATCTGCTATAATGGCAAGCATGTCAGTTGCACCAGCTGCTTCTCTTCTGCATACGTTACCCGAGGCGCTGATTTTGGTCGATCCGCAGGAGCGGCCGATTGCCCTGGATCCGGCATTCTGCCGCGCGATGCAGCTTGATGCCGGCCAACTGCTCAATGGCTCGCTGGCGCTGCTGGTTGGTGTGCGCGCCTTTGAAGAGTTTGTGCAGCCTGCGCTGCGCCGCTGTTTTGCCGGCGCAGCCGCCACCCACCAACTTGTGCTGACGCACCCGACCCTGGGGCTGCGCCAGGTCAGCGTCACCTATCATCCCTGCGCGCAGGCCGACGGCAGCGTGCCGTACTGCGCTCTGATCCTGCGCGATGTGACCAGCGAGAAGCTGGCCAACGACGGCTTTGTGCTCTATTCGCAGTGGCGTGAAGCACTAAATGCGATTGACCGCGCCAGCCTCAGCGACCAACCGCTGCGCACCATCGCCACATTGGCGTTGGACCGCCTGCGCAACCTGACGCCCTATCGCCATGCCTGGTTAATTGTGAGCGAGGAACTGGCTAGAGCCGCCGCCCTGGAACTGCATACTGCCACACTGCCGGCGTCCGCAGCGACAGATGGTGATTTTACTGGTGACTTTACCGGTAATTCTGTGGCCGGGGCGCGCCTGGTGCTGATGGCCTCCGTCCCGCCCGGCCCGCTGCCGCTTGATGCAGACGGCGCTGTTCGCCTGCGGCTGCAGGTGCAGAACGACTATATCGGCGAACTGGTGCTGCTGGGGATGGAGGGGCAGCCGTTTGGGCCGGGGCAGTTGGAGATGATGCGGGAGCTGGCCAACCGGCTGGAGCGCGTGCTGCACAAGACATTGCTGCGCGAAAAGTTGAACCGCTACACCTTTGAACTGGAAAACGCCGTTGCCGAGCGCACCCAGGAGATCGAGCGTCGGCGCCAGGCTGCCGAAGGGCTGCGCGAGATTCTTGGCTTTCTCAACGCCAACCGGCCTCTGGTGGAGATCCTCAACCATATTTTTCGCCAGGCCGAACTGCTGCTGGGCGCCGACGCCATCGCTGTTTTTCGCCCGCTGAGCGTGGGTGACACCGCGCTGCTGGCCGAGCGCTGTATCTTTGCCCACAGCCGCAGCACCGGCAGTGTGATCGATAGTGTCACCGGCAACCTCACTGCCGCTGATCTGGCGATCGTCCAACCTGCCGTTACCCAGGCTGTGGCGGAGGCACGCGCCGTCACGCTGTTTGCCGCCCAGCCGCCCAGCCGCTACCCGGCGCAGTTGGTGGTGCCAATGCTGGCCGAGCAGTCGGTTTTGGGCGTGATCATCTTTTTCTTTGCCGCCGCCACCGACCTTGCGCCCGAATCGCTTGATCTGGCGGTGGCGTTGGGCGAGCAGGTAGTTCTGGCTACAGAGAGCGCCGTGCTGCAGCAGCGCGCCCAGGAAGCGACTACGCTGGAGGAGCGCGAACGGCTGGCGCGTGAGCTGCATGATGCCGTCACCCAATCCATCTATAGTTTGACTCTCTTTGCCGAAGCCGGCCGCCGCCTGGCTTCCGCCGGCCAGTTGGAACGGGTTCAGGAATATCTTACGCTGCTGGGGGACACCGCGCAGCAGGCAATGAAGCAGATGCGGCTGATGCTGTATGAACTGCGCCCCACGGTGCTCGAACAGGTCGGACTGGTACAGGCGCTGCGCAACCGGCTCGACGCCGTAGAGCGCCGCGCCGGAATCGATGCGCGGCTTGAGGTGTCTGAGCCGCTGCGTCTTGCGCCGGCAGTGGAAGAAGGGCTGTATCGCATCTGCCAGGAAGCACTCAATAATGCGCTGAAACATGCCTCTGCCCGCAATGTCATTGTTCGCTTGCGGCACAGCGGGGATGTGGTGACGCTGGAAGTGAGTGATGATGGAGTTGGTTTTGTTCACGACCAGCAGGGCGAGCCTGCGGGGCTGGGTCTCAACCATATTCGAGAACGGGCGGCACGGCTCAATGCCGCGTTGGAAATCGAAACTGCACCCGACCGCGGCGCTACGATTCGCATCTCTCTACACGAGCCGGCGGCAAACGCTGCCTGGCTGACGACAGACGGCATCACACACTAGGACTGGACATCACCGCGTGAGCCGGTGGGAGGGGACGACCATTGAACGAGCAAATTCGAGTGCTGATTGCCGATGACCACAATGTCGTGCGCGGTGGCCTGCGTGCGCTGCTTGAGACGGAGCCGGGGATCGTTGTGGTCGGCGAGGCTGCCGACGGCATGGAGGCCGTGCTGAAGGCACGCGCGCTCACCCCGGATGTAATCCTGCTCGACCTGGTCATGCCGCGCAAAAATGGGATTGAGGCAATCCAGGATATCAAACAGGAAAACAACGAGGCGCGCATCCTGGTGCTCACGAGCTTCTCCGACGATGACAAGGTTTTTGCCGCCATCAAGGCCGGCGCCCTGGGCTATCTGCTCAAGGATTCCTCCACCGGGGAATTGATTCAAGCCATTCGGGATGTCTACCACGGCGAATCTTCCCTGCATCCGGCCATTGCGCGCAAATTGATCCGCGAACTCAACCGCCCGGCGACCAATATGCCGCCCGCCGAAGAGCCGCTCACCGAGCGCGAAGTGGAAGTGCTTGTTTCTGTCGCCCGCGGCCTCTCCAACCAGGAAATTGCCGACATCCTGTTCATCAGCGAGCGCACCGTGCGCACGCATGTCAGCAACATTCTCAGCAAGCTGCATCTGGCCAACCGCACGCAGGCTGCTCTGTATGCGCTCAAGGAAGGGCTGGCCAGCCTGGACGAAGCCGCCGCCAATTTGCTTTAACCTGCCGCCAACTGGTCACTGCTCATGTCTACCCGCCGATTTTCGCTGCTGATTGCGCTTGTGCTGGTCGCGCTTGTGCTGACCGTCTACCTTGTCCAGCGCGAACTGCGTCCGCTCCAAGCGCAGGCCACGCCCACCACGGCGGCTGCCGCCTCGGCAGCCGCCGCAGCAACACCGATAAGCGAGACGCCGGCGGCGGCAGGGGCGCTTCCGGTGACGCTCCCAACTGCGGAATCCCTGCCGGACAGCGACACTGCCCAGAACGATGTTGCCCAAAGTGACATTGCCCAGTTGGATGCTGCCGGTCTCGATTTTGCCGAGCGGCGCATCGTCTCTGTCTACAAGCGGGTTTCGCCTTCGGTGGTCAGCATCACCACGCAGGTGATGCGCCAGGACTTTTTCTTCAATGTCGTGCCGGAAGAAAGTTCCGGCTCCGGCTTTGTGCTGGACAAGCAGGGCCATATTCTGACCAATTACCATGTGATTGAAGGCGCCGAGCGGATTGAAGTGGCCTTTGGCGACCAGTTGAAGGCTCCCGCCACGGTGGTGGGGTCGGACGCGCGCAACGATGTGGCCGTGCTCAAGGTGGATCTGCCGGAAGCTGCGCTCGAACCGGTGGTGCTGGGAGAATCCGAAACGCTGCAGGTGGGACAGTGGGCGGTGGCGATCGGCAACCCCTTTGGCCAGTTTGGCCGCACCCTGACCACCGGCGTCATCAGCGCCCTGGGCCGTGCCTTGCAGGGGCCGGACGGGCGCACGATCAGCGATGTCATCCAGACTGACGCCTCGATCAACAAGGGCAACTCCGGCGGTCCGCTGCTCGACTCCAGCGGGCGGGTCATCGGCATCAACTCGGCCATTTTCAGCCCCACCGGCACCAGCGCCGGCGTCGGCTTTGCCCTGCCGGTGGACACGATCAAGCGTATGCTGCCCGACCTGCTCTCCGTCGGGCGCTATCGCCATCCCTGGCTGGGCGTGCGCTACGCCTACAACATCACCCCAGGGCTGGCGGAAGTGCTCAAGCTGCCCACCGATGCGGGGCTGCTGCTGGTCCAGCTTTACGATGGCTCGCCCCTAGCGGGAGCCGGCGTCGTCGCCGCCCAGCGCCAGGATGTCATTGGCAACCAGCGCGTCTACACCGGCGGCGACATTCTCGTCGCCGCCGATGGCCAGGCCGTCTCCACGCTCGACCAGTTAGAGTCGCTGCTCGAAAAAAACTATCGCGTCGGCGACAGCGTCACCCTCACCCTCATCCGCGACGGCCAGACCCAGTCCGTCAGCGTGGAACTGGTGGAGGAGCCGGCGGGAGGCTAGAGCGGGCTGCCGCTGCCTCTATTCATCATAGCTGCATGTGCCGTCTATCAGTTCCAGCGCGTTGCCATCCGGGTCGGCAAAAAAGCATGTCCTGACGCCGCCATGTGCATCGTTGGGGGGATAGATGATGCGCACGCCCTGCTCTTTGAGCTGCGCCAGCACTGCATCCACATCGCTGACCAGCATGCCGATATGTTTCAGCCCCAGCACGGTTTCATCCGGGTTCCAAGTGTGAGGGATGGTGGGGCTGGAAAAAGCGAACAGCTCCAACACGGAATTGCCGAATTGCAAATAGGCAATCCGAAAGCCGCGCTCATCCTTGAATTCGAGCTGGCCCAGCAGCGGGAACCCCAAAACGCCCTGATAGAAGTCAAGTGATTTTTGCAGGTCTGCCACGGTAAGTGCAACGTGATCAAAGGCAAGCTCGCTGCCGCCGGGTGCACCGGTAGCCGTCGCGGCCACGGCGATGGGTTTCTGGCCTGCAATATGATAATCCAACTCGCCCGTTACGATCTCGACCAGGGTTCCATCCGGATCTTTGAAGAAGGCAATGCGCACGCCACCGACGGCATCGACAGGGTTGAGGGTGAATTCAACGCCGGCTTTTTTCAGCCGCTCAGCCACGGCATCCACATCCTTTACCTTGAATGCCATGTGGCGCATCCCAAGCTGTAGATCATCGTAGATAAACTCACTGGGCTTGACGGATGCGTTGACGAAACTGAAAATTTCCAAAATGGCGTTGTTGCCGATATCCAGAAAATCAATCACCAGCTTTACCTCGTTGCTGTAGTAGAGCCGTCCCAGCACCGGAAAACCCAGCAAGTCGCGATAGAAAGCAAGCGACCTTTCGACATTGCTGACCGTGATGGTGACATGCTGGAAATCTACGAAACCCGGAATAAATTTTTCTACTGTTGGCACAAAAAGCTCCTCTATCTAATTGTTGACTGGTTGGCTTCTTCTCGCCGGGAGCGGGGTGGGTGCGCCGATGATTCCCCCGCTGGATTCCCGGACAATTAGTTCGGTCTCAAAAATGATGTGGTTGGGCGGTTCCTCGGGGCGTTCAATGCGTCGCAGCAGCATCTGCGCCAAGGCACGCCCCATCTTTTCAATCGGCTGGCGCACGGTTGTGAGCATTGGCCGTGTCGTCATGGCGATAGGCGTGCCATCGTAGCCGACAATGGCAATGTCGTCGGGAATCTGCAGACCGGCCTCATTGATCACCCAAAATGCCGCCGCTGCCATCGTATCCGATGCGGCGAACAGACCATCAATATCCGGGTGGCGCTGGAGCAGAGCCTGCATCGCATCGCCGGCAAGGGTGGGGCTGTAGTTGCCGGCTGCTTCCAACGCCGGATCATAGGCCAGACCCGCCGCCGCCAGCGCATCACGGTAGCCGTCGAGTTTGTCCTGGCTCGACGGCATATCAAGAGAGCCGTGGATGGCGGCAATTTTGCGGCGACCGGCAGCGGCGAGATGGCTTACCGCCATCCTGGCGCCGCTGCGGTGATCCGCATCCACGTAATCGACCTCGATGTCCGCCGCCGGTCGACCGCTGAGCACCAGCGGGACACCGCGGCTGACCAGATGCTCCGGCAGTGCATCTCCGCTGTGCGATCCGATCAAAATGATGCCGTCCACGTAGCCGCGCTGAAGATACCACTGCACCTGTCCATCGTCGCGTGCGGGCGGCGCGGTGATCAGGACAAGCTGGATGTCGGTGTTGCTCAATCCCTGGGCGATCCCGAACAGCAGGTGGGTGATAAAGGGGTCGATCAGCCATTGATTGGCTGCTGCCGAAACCACAACCCCGACGGAATTGTTGCGGCGCGCGGCAAGACTGCGCGCCGCAAGGTTCGGCACGTAGCCAAGCTGCGCGATGGCGTTTTCAATCACCGCGCGCATCTCGGCGCTCACGGGTATATTGTTGTTGACGACGCGTGATACGGTTGAAGGCGATACGCCGGCCAGCTTCGCCACATCGGCCAGCGTGACGGTCTTATCCTGCCGGCGCGAGCGCCGCTTTTCCGGCGCGACAGCCTCTGCTCTGCCACTGTGTTGAGGGGTGGATGCTTCTGTATCAGGTCGCTGTGATCGAACTGCCATAGATATGTTTTTCAACCCTTGATGGCGCCCTGGGTCAGGCCGGCCACAAACTGCTTCTGCATGCGAACATAGACAATCACCACCGGGATGATCGCCATCGTGAGCGCGGCGGTCAGCGATGGCCAGTTGGTGTTGAACTGGCCGACGAGATTAAAAATTACCGGTTGCAGCGGCTGTTTGCTGGGGTCTTGGATCAGCACGTTGGCGTAAATAAACTCGTTCCAGATCGAGAGAAACTGCAGGATAACCACGGTGCCGACGCCGGCGCGGGCAAGCGGCAGCATTACCCGTGCGAAGATACTCCACTCACTGGCCCCGTCGATACGCGCCGCCTCAATCAATTCATTCGGCAGCCCTTCGAAAAATGCACGCATCAAGAAGATGGAAAACGGTGACATCGAACCGACATACACCAGAATCAGCCCCAGATGAGAATTCAGCAGGCCGAGACCTTTGACTTGGAGATAGAGCGGAATGACCAGCGAGGTCGCCGGCATTGCCATCGTGCTGAGCAGCAGAACGTAAATTAACCGCTTATAGGGAAACTGCAGCTTGGCGAACGCATAGCCGGCGATCGTCGAGAGCGCAACAATGCCGGCCAGCGCAGAGGCGGCGATAAACACACTGTTCAAGAAGTGCAGACCAAACTCCGTCTGCTGCCATGCCTGTGGATAGGCGTCAAGGATAAACTGTTCGGGAATGAAGGGGCCGTTGAAAATTGTGTTGCGTGGGCGCAGCGATGTCAACACCATCCAGATAAATGGATAGACAGTCACCAGCGCCAGCAGCAGCAGCAGGCTAAATACTGCGATGCGAGCCGGTGTGAATGGTGATTTGCGGCGGCGCGGGTGTGTTCCAGGTGTCACGGCGTATCTCCCCTGATGGCGCGCTGGTCAGATATTCGAGCGCCTGCTCATCCAGATCTGGAAAAAGACGGCCAAGATGCACAAAATCATAATGACGGTGCTGAGGGCGGAGCCATAGCCGAATTCCGGCAAGCCCGGATTGGCGAAGGCGACGCGATACATGTAGGTGCCCAGCACCTGGGAGGCATTGACAGGGCCGCCCCCGGTCATGACATAGATCACATCAAACAGCTTGATGCCGTTCAGCAAGTTCAGCGTGACCACCATCAGGATCACCGGGCGCAGCAGCGGAACCGTCACGTGGAAGAGCTGCTGGCGGGCATTCGCCCCATCGATCGCCGCTGCTTCGTGCAGCGTGCCGTCAAGGCCCTGCAGCCCCGCGTAGTAGATGATCACATAAAGGCCAAGCTGCTGCCATACGGCAACAGTGCCTATGGCCCACAGCACCACATTAGGGTCTCCCAGCCAATTGCGCTGGAGCATGGGGAGGCCAATATTGGCCAGCAGGGTGTTCAAGCTGCCCAAGTTGGGGTCCAGGATCAGCTTCCACAGGGCGCCCGTCACCACCCAGGAGATTACGGCAGGCATAAAGAGCATCGTCCGGCCGATCGTACCAAAAACGCCCCATCCCATGTTGAACAGCACTGCGATCAACAGCGGGACAGTGGTCAGGCAGAGAGTCAGCGCCCCCGTCAGGAGCAAGGTGACAAAAAATGCCCCATGGAATACCTGGTCATCCACCATTCGTTGGTAGTTGCCGAGGCCGGCCCACGTGATGGGGCCGATTGCGTTCCATTCCTGAAAACCCAGCAGCAGCGTGCGGAAGATGGGAATTCCAATAAAAATGATGAAAAAGATCAATGCCGGCAGTGTCATGGCCAGACCTGCCAGCCGTTCCTGCCGGCCCAGCGGTTTGCCTAGAAAAAAGGAGGTGAGCCGGGCGGACAAAGTCTGTTGTCGAACACTGTTCACCTGCTCACCTGCCTTTCTTGTCTGTCTATGGCGGCCCAGCAACGGCAGCAATTTTACGGATTAACTGCCGTAATTCAACTTTGCTGCCCCGGCTTCCATCGTTTCCGCCGCCACTTGAGGATCGGTTATATTCCCAGCGGTGAACTCCATGATCGTGTCGGCGACAATTTGGCCGGCCGGCCCAGTAAGCCAGTGCCGGCAGCCATCCGGCAGCCATGAGGCCATCGTCTTGATGATCGGATCCGTCACCTGCTCCGCGGCGGACTTCGTCGCCGGCAGCGACACGGAGTCGCTCATCACCCAGGCGTACACGTCCGGGGAGTAGAGATACTGCATGAAGGTGAGCGCCGCATCCTTGTTGGGGCTGCGGTTGGCGACGGAGAAAGCTGCGCCGGCTGAGTTGCCTGTCCAGTGCCGCGCCCCTGCGGTAACAGCCGGGGTCTTCATCACCTTGAGGCGCTTTACCAGGTCGGGGGGTGCATCCTTGTAGATTCTGCCTGGATTCCATGAACCTGAGTAGAAGGCGGCGCCCTTGCCTGCATACAGCGCATTCAGACAGGCAATTTGGTCTATGCCGGTCTGGTTCTCCTGCCAGAGGCCTTCATCTAAAGTCTTGCGATAGAGGGTCAGCGCATCGACCACCGGCTGATCCGTCCACTTGGCTTCGTGGTCGTCAAGCTGCCGGACAGTGTCCGGGTCGCCGGAGAAGCCTGTAATCATGGGGAACCACAGATCGTTGACGCTGTAGCCATTGTCAGCGGCCTGCATCACGCCCAGGTTGCCCTCGATCTTTTGCTTGATCTGGTTCGACGCCACAGTCATGTCGTCCCACAATTCGGGCTCACCATCAACGCCCGCCGCGGCAAACATGTCGGGGTCATAAAAGAAACCCATCGTCTGCGCCATCCAGCCGACGGCATACTGTGCGCCATTGAGCAGGAACATGCTGTTTGCCGACGGGAAGAAGTCCGCCATAAAATCGGCGCCCAGATCCTTCAGCAGATCGGCGGCCAGCCCCTGTCTGCCGAACTCGATCGAGTGCACATGCGGCGCATAGATTTCGGGCAAATCCTCGCCGGCAGCGGCGGCCAGCAGCGCCGGCAGGTAGGCCCCCTCGACATCCGACTTGAGCTGCAAATCGACTTTGATGTTGGGGTTGAGGGCTTCAAAGTCGGCAATGACCTTGGGAAATTGATCCTGTTGATCGGTGTACCAACTCCAGAAACGGACAGTCGTTGGCTGACCGCCGGCGCTGGGGGCTGCGCCCGGCGCGGCTGGGGCAGCCGGCGCGACGCAGCTCGCCAAAACAGCCGCCCCTGCGCTGAGGCCGGCGACGCGCAGAAAATCTCTCCGGCTCAAGTTGTTGCGTTCGTCTTGCTGGTTCATGCTTTATCCTCCTAAATTCACCTCATAAGGGAGCAGCGGAAATAAGCAAAAACATGCCTTGACACGAGTGCCCACAATTTGGGCGTCTCGCATCCCCCATCTACACTATAGCAATGACAGCGCTCTCATTGCAGATGATACCGCTTTCTGCAAGCGCTGTCAATGGCCGGCGGAAAATTCAAAAAGGCTGCCCAGTTCCAATGTAGCCACGAACACGCCGGCGCGTTCGCCTTTTCAGCGCCTGTCCAATCACTCGACGAGCAGGCGATAGCCGACGCCGGGTTCGGTGATGATCAGAGAGGGCAAAGCCGGATTGTCCTCCAGCTTCTGACGCAGTTGGGCAAAATAGACGCGCAAGTAATGGGTTTCGTCCACATACTGTGGTCCCCACACCTCCTTGAGGATTTGCCGATGTGTGAGGACGCGGCCGGCATGTTGGACAAGCAGTTTGAACAGCGCATATTCGGTGGGGGTGAGCTTCACTGGCTCGCCCGATCGGGTGACGATCCGGCGTGCCAAATCGATCTGTATGCTGCCGAAAGTCAGAACAGGCTCGTTCGTGATCGGCTGCGCATGGCGGCGGGCCACGCGCAGCCGCGCCAGCAGTTCAGAGGTGCTGAATGGTTTGGTGAGATAGTCGTCGGCCCCAGCATCGAGCGCCGCCACTTTATCGCGGTCCGCATCCCGAACAGATAAAATAATGACTGGTGTGGCCGTCCACTCACGCAGGCGGCGCAGCACCTCGACGCCTTCCATGTCGGGTAAATTCATGTCCAGAATAATCACTTCCGGGCGCAGCTGGGCAGCCTTGCTCAGCGCTTCAGCGCCGGTTTCCGCTTCATAGACGCGGTAATGATTGGTTTCCAGGCTGATGCGCAAAAAACGGCGAATGGACAGTTCGTCGTCTACAACCAGGACAGGTGGTTCTTCACTCACAACTCGGCCTCCTTAACGGGCGGTGGCGACGCCCCGATCGGCAAGGTGATTGTAAACCGCGCGCCGGCGCCGGGTGCGTTTTCGGCACTGAGCACGCCGCCATGTGCTTCGACAAGACCCCGGCAGATCGAAAGGCCCAGCCCTGTCCCGCCGGTGGCTGTGCCCGGCAGGCGGTAAAATTTGTCAAAGATGCGCTCTAGATCATCTATCGGGATGCCTTGGCCGTTATCCGTCACGGAGATCATCAACTTATCCCGCTGCCTGTGCGCTTCAATGGTGATGGGCGTATTGGGAGGCGAATAGTTGCAGGCATTGTCAAGCAAGTTGACCAAAACTTGCTCCATCAACACAAAATCCATTTGCACCAATGGCAGGTCAGGGGCCACTTCAATCGTGAGTGGGCGGTGCAGAAGATTGCCCTCCATGCGCTGGGCAGCCACACCGATGACTTCGCTAATGTTGCACCAGTCCTGCTTGAGCGTAAGCCTGCCGGCATCCAGGCGCGACATATCGAGCAAATTGGCCACAAGACGGTTCAGCCGGCTGGCAGCGCTTTGGATTGAGTGCACCAATTCGGCGCGTACATGACTGTCGCCATTCGTGTGGGCGTCGAGCAAGCTGGCTGAACCGGTAATGGTGGCAATCGGCGTGCGCAATTCGTGCGATATCGAGTTCAGCAAAGCTGTGTACAGGCGTTCCGATTCATGTAGCATCAGCGATTGCTGAGCAGCCTCATCCAACAATTCCCGCTCAATGACAAGGGCAATCTGGTTGACGAATGTTTCCAGCAGCAGCTCTTGGTCAAAGCTGAGCAGGATGTCATGGTGGGTGCGAATGCCGATGACCCCTACCGTTCGCCCCGGTGTGCGCAGTGGGAAAAACAGTGCTGAGGCTTCGGGCAAGGTGGCTGTGCCGCGCCCGGCGGACTTGCCGTTTTCAAAAACCCAAGTGGCTACGGCAAAATCTTTATCATGCATCAGCAGCGTGCTGGCGCCATGCGGTTGGCGTTCAAGACGTCCCTCATGTGGCAAAAGGATAGCTGCCTCTGCATCAAAGACACGCCCGATTTGGTCTACGCCGCTGGTCAGCACATCATCCATGTTAACCGCCGTAGCCGTTTCATGCGCAAGGGCATAGAGTGCCGCCGTGCGATCGGCGTTGTAACGTGCCAGCCGCTCCTGCTGGCGCAGCCGGGCAGTCAGGTTGCCGGTCAATATTGCAATCACAAAATAAAGAGCAAAGAGGATGATGTCCTGCGCGGTCGAAATGGCAAAGGTCAGGCGCGGGGTGATAAATAGAAAATTCCAAGAAAAGGCACTGACAAAAGCCGCCAGCAGCGCAGGTCCGCGCCCTAGATAAATGGCAACGAGCAGCACCATGAATAATTCCATCAACCCTACTGCTTGGTAGCCAAACCAGGGATAAGTCTCAAAAATCAAGACGAAAGCCGCCGTCACCGCGGCGATAACCACGAGTGACCAGACATAGTTCATCCAGCTTGAGGGCGTCTGGCTCGCCGGCAGCGTCAGGCGCGCTGGAGCAGGAGGCCTGTCTTCTCCCGACACGACATAGATGTCTATGTCGCCGCTGCTGCGAATTAAATCATTGACCAGTGCGCGCCGGCGGCTTGCCTTCCACCAGCCGAGAGTGATAGGTTTGCCCACGACGATCTGGGTGGCGTTGCGCTGGTGTGCTACGTAAATGATGGCGGCTGCTATGTCGCTGCCGGCAGTGATCACCACCTCACCACCCAGACTGCGCACCATCTCCAGATTGCGCGTCAGTTGCGCCTGCTCGGCGCTCGATAGTTTGCGCGATGTCTCCACATGTACGGCCAGCCAGGGCGCCTCCAGGTTGTAGGCCATGCGTCGCGTCCAGCGTACTGCTTGTTCGGAGAATGGACTTGGCCCCACGGCAACCAGCAGCCGTTCACCCGATTTCCAAGGGCCAGCGATGTTCTTGACCTGCATGTAATCTTGCAGCTTGTGGTCTACATGCTCAGCCGTGAGACGCAGCGCCATCTCGCGCAGCGCCGTCAAGTTGCCGATGCGAAAGAAGTTGCGTGCAGCCGCGTCGGCGCGCTCGGCGGTATAAACCTTGCCTTCGGTCAGGCGCTTGCGCAGCTCTTCAGGGGGCAGATCGATCAGTTCGATATCGTCGGCCAGGTCGAGGAGCGAGTCCGGCACCTTTTCGTGCACTGTCACGCCCGTAATTTGTGCCACGGCATCGGCGCGACTTTCAAAGTGCTGGACGTTGATCGTGGTGTATACATCGATGCCGGCTTCGAGCAGCTCCATCACATCCTGGTAGCGCTTGCGATGGCGCAAACCCGGCGCGTTGGTATGGGCCAACTCATCTACCAGCGCCAACTGCGGGTTGCGCTCCAAAAGAGCATCCAGATCCATTTCTTCGATCTCTACCCCGCGGTATTCTACTTTGCGCCGGGGCAGGACTTCCATGCCGTCGAGCAGTATTTCGGTTTCGGCGCGGCCATGTGTCTCAACATAGCCCACCACTACGTCCATCTCCTCTTTGTGACGTTGGCGGCCGGATTGGAGCATGGCGTAGGTCTTGCCCACACCTGCCACCATACCAAAAAAAATTTTGAGCTTGCCGCGCTTCTGCCGTGCCTCCTCTTTTTGGATGAGACTGAGCAGCGCATCAGGGTCCGGGCGGGTAGGTTGCATAGACAATCATTCTACCTCATTGTCCAGCGCCATGTTTAGCAGCAGCACATTCACTCGCGGCTCGCCCAACAAGCCAAACGTGCGCCCCTCTGTGTGCTGCGCAATCAGTGCCTCAACCTCCTCAAGGGAGATCCCACGCATGGCCGCCACCCGCGGCGCCTGATAATGCGCCGCGGCCGGGCTGATATGCGGGTCAAGCCCGCTGCCCGAGGCGGTCACGAGATCAACCGGAACCGGCTCCTGCGCCGGAACGCCCGCTGCTGCCGCCGCTGCACGCAACTGCGCAACACGCGCTGGCACCTTGCCCCCAGAGTCAATGTCAGCGTTAATACCAGAGTCAGTACCGGAGCCGATAAGCGCTGGGTTAAGCGGGCCGAGATTTGACCCTGCAGATGCAGCCGCATTATAAGCAACCGGCCCCGTGGCTGACAGCCGCCCCCAGAAGTATTGAGGCTGGTCGAACTCCTGCCCGATGAAGCTCGATCCGGTAACTTCTCCCGCTCCATTCGTCACCAAGCTGCCGTTTGCCTGCACAGGAAAGAGCACTTGCGCCAATCCGGTGACTACGGCCGGATAGACCACTCCTGTCAAGAGCGTGAACATGACAAGCGCAACCACCGCCGCCCGTATGATTCCAGCGGCTCCACTCATGGAAGTTGTTTTCATAACTTTCTCCCCCCGTTCAAAGGGCATGGAATTTATGCCAGCCCCAATGCGACTAAAATCATGTCGATCAGCTTGATCCCAACAAACGGCACGATCAGCCCACCTAATCCGTAAACAAGCAGGTTCTTACGCAGCAGTTCTGATGCGCTGCGCGGCCGCTGGCGCACGCCGCGCAGCGCCAGCGGGATCAGCAAGATAATGATCAGCGCATTGAAGATCACGGCTGACAAGATGGCGCTGCTTGGCGTCGCCAATTGCATCAGGTTGAGCGCATTGAGCTGCGGATAGGTGACGGCAAAGGCGGCTGGAATAATGGCGAAATATTTGGCGACATCGTTGGCAATGCTGAAAGTCGTCAGCGCCCCGCGTGTCATCAACAACTGCTTGCCGATCTCGACAATTTCAATTAACTTGGTCGGATTAGAATCGAGATCGACCATGTTGCCCGCTTCCTTGGCCGCCTGCGTGCCTGTATTCATTGCCACAGCCACATCTGCTTGCGCCAGGGCCGGTGCATCATTGGTGCCGTCGCCGGTCATCGCCACCAAATGGCCGCCCTCCTGCCGCTCGCGGATCAGCTTGAGCTTGGCTTCCGGTGTGGCCTGGGCCAGGAAATCATCGACGCCTGCTTCGGCGGCGATGGCGGCGGCGGTCAGCGGGTTATCGCCCGTGATCATAACCGTTTTAATCCCCATGCGGCGCAGCTCATCGAAGCGCTCGCGAATGCCGCCCTTGACAATGTCCTTGAGTTGAACGACGCCGAGCACCTGTTGGTTGTCAGCGACAACCAGCGGCGTACTGCCCTGGCGGGCTACATCTTCTACAATCGCCTGCACCGTTGGTGGAAAATGACCGCCCTGTTCTTCCACGTAAGCGCGCACAGCGTCGGCTGCCCCTTTGCGGATCTGGCGGCCATTCAGGTTGACGCCACTCATGCGCGTCTGCGCCGAAAAAGGAATAAAGGCCGCGCCCAGGGCATGAATATCGCGCTGGCGCAGGTTATACTGCTCTTTGGCCAGCACCACAATGCTGCGCCCTTCCGGCGTTTCGTCGGCCAGCGAAGAAAGCTGTGCGGCGTCGGCCAGCTCATCGGGCGTCACCCCCTGTGCAGGCAGAAAGGCTGTGGCCTGGCGGTTGCCTAGTGTAATGGTACCCGTCTTATCGAGCAGCAGTACATCCACATCGCCGGCTGCTTCTACGGCGCGGCCCGATACGGCCAGCACATTGGCCTGGATCATTCGATCCATACCCGCAATTCCGATGGCTGAAAGCAGCCCGCCGATGGTCGTTGGGATTAAGCAGACGAGCAACGCAATCAACACTGTCACTGAAACCGGCTGACCTTGACCACTGGCATTGGCTGCGTAAATTGAATAGGGCAGCAGGGTAGCAGTGGCCAGCAAAAAGATGATGGTCAATGCTGAGAGCAGGATGCTGAGTGCAATTTCATTTGGTGTCTTCTGGCGCTTGGCTCCTTCCACCATAGCGATCATGCGGTCTAAAAAGGCTTCCCCCGGATTGGCTGTAATGCGCACCACGAGCCAGTCTGACAACACGCGCGTGCCGCCGGTGACTGCACTGCGGTCGCCGCCACTCTCGCGAATGACAGGCGCGCTCTCGCCGGTAATGGCGCTCTCGTCTACGGAGGCGACGCCTTCAATCACTTCACCGTCACCGGGAATGGTGTCGCCCACTTCGACCAGGACGATATCGTTTTTGCGCAGCGCAGCGGCCTGCATCGCAGTGAAAGATGCACCATAATGGGGGGCCGAAAGCTTCTTCGCGGTTACATCGCGGCGCGATTTGCGCAGCGTATCGGCCTGCGCCTTGCCGCGCCCCTCTGCCATCGCTTCGGCAAAGTTGGCAAAGAGCACCGTAAACCAAAGCCAGGTGGTGATTGCAAAGATAAAGCCGGCGGGTGCTTCTCCCTGCCCGATGAGCGCCTGCACCAAAAGTCCACTCGTCAGCAGCGCCCCCACTGCTACAATAAACATGACCGGGTTGCGCACCTGGTGGCGCGGGTTCAGTTTACGCAGTGCGTCGACTGCCGCACGACGGATAATGGCAGACTCAAACAGCGGGCGAGCCTTGAATTCACTGTGAAGAGACATAATAATTTTACTCTTTCCCTATTGCATCATCA
>JBBRBX010000077.1:0-28186 GCA_038205395.1 Caldilineales bacterium | reverse complement strand
CCAGCGCCCGGCGCAGCCGTTGGTTTTGCTCGCCTGCCGTCAAATCAGGATTCTCAGCCGGCAGTGTAAAGTAGATGGTGGCGCCGGAACCCGGTTGGCTGGTCAGCCACAATGTCCCGCCGTGCATCTCAACAAACTGTTTGCTGATCGTCAATCCCAGGCCGCTGCCGCCGTGGCGCCGGCGCGTCGAGACATCCGCCTGCTGGAAAGGCTCAAAGATGCGCTGCTGATCCTTGGTGGCGATGCCCGGCCCTGTATCGGCTACGCTCACCAGCACCTCACGGCGGTTGGCAGGGTTGGGTGCGCAGGCCACAGTGACGCCGCCCTGTTCCGTAAAGCGCCCGGCGTTGCCCAGCAAATTGATGATTACCTGGCGGATGCGCACCTCATCGCAGTAAACAAGCGGCAGATCGGGTGCAATTTCCGAGTGCAGATACAGGCCACGCGAGGTGTAGAGACTGGAGACGACCGTCAAGGCATCGGCCACCACTGCCGGCAGATCCGTCCAATCGCGGCTGAGCGCCATCCGTCCCGCCTCCACCTGGCTCAGGTCCAACACATCATTGACCAATGTGGCCAGGTGTTCGGCATTGCGGCGGATGGCGCCGATATCCGTCAATAGGGAGGGCGGCAGCCGTCCGCCGTAGACATGCGGTGAGTGGGCAATGATGTCGGCAAAGCCGATGATCATATTGAGCGGCGTGCGCAGTTCGTGGCTGACATTGGCCACGAACTCGGTCTTGGCTTGGCGCGCCTCTTCGGCGATTCGCTCCATCACCTTGAGCCGGTCGGACAGGCGCACCAATTCACGGTTGGAAAGCAGCAGATCCTCGCGCGATTGCTCCAGTTCCAACCGCTGTTCGCGCAGCGTTTCCAGCTTGCGCTGCGCCTCCGCAAAGTTGGTCACTGACCACTCCACCAGCAGCAGCAGTTCGCGACGCGTGCTCCAGCCCAGCAGCCCGCTGAAGAGTCCGGCAGTGATCACCACACCGGCCAAATTTGCGCTCCAACCCGCGTCACCCAACGTCACACTTGTCAGCCATACCAGCCCGACCAGCGCAAGCTGCGCCAGGAGACCGCCCCAACCGCCCACCGTCACCACAGCCACCAGCGGCAGTACACTGCCCAACAGCACAGGCGCCGGGCTGTCCAGCAGCCAACTGCTCGCCCCGATTGCCAGCAGCATGGCCGCCAGCCAGACCGTTACCCCTATTCTATAGCGGCGCGCAACCAGTCGATAGGCCAGAACAAACAAGCCGGCAGTGGCGAGCAGCAAAGCCATCATGCCCAGCACACGTGCGCCGCCGCCCCAACTGCTGGTCACGACGAGGGCAGCGACAAGCCAGAACAAGCCGCTGCCGGCAATCAGGGTGCGCACCGTCGCGCGCAGCAGTTCGCGCGTGGTCTCGCCCAGGGAGCCTTCTTCCCTGCCTGGCAGCACATCCGACAAGGGAGCAGACGCCAGGTTAGACACGGCAGCAGTAGTGTTGGGTAAATGGTTCACGGGTCAGTTCCCTCTAACGGTTGCTCTGCTGCGCCAGCATCTCCAAGAACTGCTGCTGCGAAACCGGCTTTTGCAGAAAGGCGTTGGCGCCGAGCGCCAGCGCCATCTCCGCCAATGGCAGGATGGAGCAGACGACGACGGGGATTTGCGCCGTGGCGGGATCATGGCGCAGATCGCTCAACACCTGCCAGCCGTCCACATTGTGCATCATTACATCCAGGAAAATAAGCGCCGGTTGCAGCTTGCCGGCCGCAGCCACGGCCGTTTCCGGCGTGCGCAGGGTAATGATGCGCTGCGGCAAGCCGGCTGCATAGCGCTGCACAAGCTCCAGCCAATCGGCATTGTCATCAATCACCAAGATACTCGGCTCTTGCGGGGCCGCCAGCAGCAGCGTCACAACCAGGCGGCCGCGGGTTGAGCCGGCGATGTCCAACTGCGCTGCATAAAAAGCTGCCTGCGCCTGCGCCGTCGCCAGGGCTGCCAGCTCTTTGGCGGTCAACGGCGCCTCGGCGGATTCCGGCTCTCGGCACCGCACTGCGATGGCGATCTTGTGATCGCGCCGTGTGGCGGTCATGACCACGGCGCCGCTGCCGGCCATAGGGATAGCGGTTGCCAGCACACTGAGCAGGATTGTGCGCAAAGCGAGAGGGGGGGCGGGCAAAGCAACCAGTTCTGCGGCAATATAGAGTTGCACGGATGCGCCCGCCTGCTGCGCCAGGGGAGAAATCAGGCTGCGCACATTTTCCAGCGCTTCACCCAGGGGCACACGCACTTCAGCCGGGGCGATCTCCGCCGCAGCAGGCGGCTGCGGGCTGTCTACCTGTCCGGCCGGCGGTTCGCCGCCGGCCAGCTTGGGCAGTGAGACGGTCGCAAGCTGCTGTGCCTGCCAAAGCTGCTGCGCCAGCGCCTCAATCGCCAGACGCTGTTCGCGACGTAGCTGGCGCTCGCTGATACCCAGTTGATTGGCGACATCTTCGCGCGGCAGTTGGCGGACATACTGCAGGCTGAGCGTGTCGTAGACGCGCCAGGCGTACGACTGCGGCGGCTCCGCATCGTCCGGCTTGAGCGCGCCGATTGCCGCCAGCAAAATACCTTGCAGCGCAGCTGCGCTGTCGAATTCGTTGCGCAGCGCCAGCAGTTCCACCAGCGGGCTGCGGCGCAGGTTCACCGGATCATACAGATAATGCAGCGCGCTGCGCAGAAACGTCACAAACTGGTCGTAGGTTAGCTCGTCTCTCTCACTGGTCACAGTAGCTCTCAAATAAGCGAAATCCATACGGTTTGTCTGGAATGGTCAAGACCTGGCCGGAATTCGGCCACAAAAGAATACCATTTGTTGCTGAATCCTGATATAGTGGTGACCAGACCATTGCAAGACAACTGATAGTACGCAAAGTGCATTGAGCCGATTGCTCCACGTGAGCCGGATTCGCTTCCCAGCACTGGGCCAAGCTCGTCAATTGGCTGTGCTTCAGTTCAGCATCCGCCCACCCAGCAATATCCGGCCCAACCCATACCGGTAAACGCCAAACCCGACCTGGACCTGCAAGGAGTATACGCCTATGCGTATGACCCAACCTGAGACGGCGCCGGCCTCCGGCGCCTCGTCCACGACGATTGCTGCCGCCAGACCTCGCCGGCCTGGGGTGCCAACCAAACGCCTTTCCGGCTGGCAAACACTGCGGCGCAGTTTGCGCCGCCACTGGCAGCTCTATCTGATCATGCTGCCGGGGCTGCTCTATTTTCTAATCTTCCGCTATGTACCCATGGCCAACGCCGTCATTGCCTTCAAGAACTACAGCGTGGTCAGCGGTATTTGGGGCAGCCCGTGGGTGGGCTTCAAGAACTTCGAAATGTTCTTCAACAACCCAGTCTTTTGGCGGCTGTTGCAAAACACGCTTGTCCTCAGCATCTATGCGTTGGTAGTCGGTTTCCCCATCCCTATTCTGCTCGCCATCGGTTTGAATGA
The DNA here is from genome assembly GCA_038205395.1 of Caldilineales bacterium. GTDB lineage: Bacteria > Chloroflexota > Anaerolineae > Caldilineales > Caldilineaceae > Fredericiella. The sequence goes on along the minus strand of JBBRBX010000077.1, from coordinate 24,713 downwards.
AGTGCGCGACGGCCTCTTTAAGCGCAGCGTGCAGATGGTCACCTATGCGCCCTTCTTTATCTCGACCGTAGTCATGGTGTCGATGCTCATGCTGCTGCTTTCGCCTCGCCTGGGCGTGTTCAACCTGGGGCTGCAGGCGCTGGGCAGGGACCAGGTCAACTTTTTGGGACGACCTGACCTCTTTTCTTCGATCTACGTCTGGTCAGGCGTCTGGCAGAACACGGGCTATGCCGCCATTGTCTACCTGGCGGCGCTGGCGGGTGTCGACCCCATGTTGTATGAAGCGGCCAAGGTCGACGGCGCATCCCGCCTGCAAAAGATCATCAACATCGACCTGCCGGGGATCATGCCTGTGGCCGTCATTATCCTGATCCTCAATGTAGGTAGCCTGCTGGCCATCGGTTTCGAGAAAGTGTATCTGCTGCAGAACCCGCTTAACTTAAGCTCTTCGGAAATTATTGCCACCTATGTGTATAAAGTTGGCCTGCTCAATGCCAACTACAGCTTCGCTACGGCAGTCGGGCTGTTCAATTCCGTGATCAGCATGATTCTGCTGATTGCCGTCAATGCCTATGCCAAGCGCGTGTCTGACACCAGCCTCTGGTAAGGCTGCTCTGGACGGAGGAGGGAGAGAAAACGTATGGCGCAGCAAGCTGTGGCGCAGCCAACCATTAACCGCAGACCGACCCGCATTCGTGAGTCCCTGGGCGACCGCATCTTTTTAACCGCCGTCTACGCCCTGCTGACAATCGTCCTGCTGATTGTGCTTTACCCGCTGATCTTTGTGGTCAGTTCGTCTTTCAGCAGCGCGCTGGCGGTTTCATCTGGGCGAGTGTGGCTGTGGCCGGTCGATTTTTCGCTGCGCGGCTACCAAGTAGCGTTGAGCAACCCGCAGATTGTCACCGGCTATGCCAACTCACTTTACTACACCTTCTTCGGCACCATTATCAGCGTGGCGATGACGGTGCTGGTTGCCTACCCCCTCTCGCGGCGCACCCTCTACGGGCGCAATACCCTGATGCTGTTTATCACCTTCACCATGATCTTTTCGGGCGGCCTGATCCCGACCTACCTCGTGGTGAAAGAACTGGGGATGCTCAACACACGCTGGGCGCTGCTGATCCCGCAGGCCATTGCCGCCTGGCAGGTAATCATTGCCCGCACCTTTTTCCAGGTCACGATCCCCGAAGAGCTAGCCGAAGCCGCCGAACTGGATGGCTGCAGTGATCTGCGCTTTTTGTGGTCGGTGGTGATCCCGCTCTCCAAGCCGATCATTGCCGTGCTGGTGCTAATGTATGCCGTAGGACAGTGGAATGCTTACTTTGATGCGCTGCTCTATCTCAAGTCCGCTGATTTGCAGCCGCTGCAGCTTGTGCTGCGCAGTATCCTGATCCTCAACACAACCGCCAGCGGATCGATGGAGGCTTCGGCAATGATTGAACGCCAGCAAATGGCCGACTTGCTCAAGTATTCGTTGATCGTCATCGCCAGTGTACCGGTGCTGTTGATATACCCGTTTGCGCAGCGCTACTTTGTGCGTGGCATGTTGATCGGTTCCATTAAAGGCTAAGGAGGTGAAAGCCGTCTCATTAAAGATCACTGAGGATGCCACAAGTGTTTTTTACACGTGAAGCCAGATTTCAAGGGAGTGTACGCACCATGAGAAAGAATCTGTCGTTGTCCATCGCCTTGCTCGTGATCCTGAGCATGCTGTTATCCGCTTGCGCCGGCGCGGCGCCGGCCCCGGCCGCCTCTGAAGCTGCCGGCGCCGCCGGACAGGAGGCAGGCGGCCCAGTCACCATCCGCGCTTTTGCACCACAAGCCCCGGACATAGATTTGGCAACCAACTCTTTCACTAAAGAGGCCGAAGAGAAATTTAACATCAACTTTGTGTGGGAGACCACCACCTACGACGGCAACTCGGCACGCGAAAAGCGCCAGATTTCGCTGGCCAGCGGTGACTACCCAGACCTGTTCCTGCTGATCCCTTGGGTGGACCAGTTCTCGCAGCTTGATTTGCTGAAGTATGGACAGCAGGGTGTGATTCTTCCCTTGAACGACCTTATCAAGGAGCATGGCCCCAATATTCAGGCCGCTCTGGACACTTATCCTATCTTTAAGGCTATGGCGACAGCCCCGGACGGCAACATCTATGGCGTTCCGCAGCTAATTGAATGCTACCACTGCTCCTATGCCAACAAGATGTGGGTGAACACAAAGTGGCTGAAGGCGCTGGGCCTCGAAACCCCAAAGACAACGGAAGAATTTGCCGCCATGCTGGAAGCCTTCAAGGCGCAGGACCCCAACGGCAACGGCAAAGCCGATGAGGTGCCGCTCAGCGGCTCCATTGAAGATTATGGCGTGCGTGTGATCCCCTTCCTGATGGACGGATTCATCTATGACGATGATCGAGACCATCTGATCTTGAACGACGGCAAGGTTGACACGGTAGCCAACAAACCGGAGTGGAAAGAAGGGCTGGCTTATGTCAAAAGCTTGTATGATGCCGGACTGATCGATCCAGGCGCCTTCACCCAGAACGCCGAAGCCTTCAAAAAGATTGGCGACAATGCTGATGCGCAAATCCTGGGCGCAGGTGCAGGCATGCATCCGGCCATCTTTGTGACGACGGGCGACAATGCACCCTACGGGGCAGACTATGACGCCATCCCGCCGCTGCAAGGGCCGCATTCCACCTATGCCACTTACATCTACCCAAGTGTTCCTGGCGCCACTTTCGTGCTGACCAATAAAGCCAGCGAGGAAGTTCAGATCGCCGCCATCAAGTTGCTTGATTATATGTTTACGCAGGAGGGACAGATACGCTCCCATTTCGGTGAGGACGGCAGAGACTGGCGGCAACCAGAGGAAGGTGATGTAGCGCTTAACGCAGATGTCGAGCCAATCTTGGCCACAATTCCACAACCCCAAGGCGAAGAGCCGCACAACTCGAACTGGAGTGCTATGGCTCAATATTTCCAGCCCAAGGCATTCCGCGACAGTTGGGTCCAAGGTACGGACATCTACGCCTCCAATGGCTATGAGCGCCGCCTGCAAGAGGCAACTGATCTTTACAACGGTAAAGAATCCGCAGATCTGTTCCCATCTTGGACGATGTGGCCTGACCCAGCCACGGCTGATGCGCTTGCTATGATGCGGCAGAACATCACTGACTACATCAACCAGAACGCACTGCAGTTCGTCACTGGCTCGAAAGACCTTGACGCCGACTGGGATGAATATGTGGCCAGCCTGGAACAACTGGATCTGCAAGGCTATCTAGCAGCAATGCAGGCCAACTACGACCAGAGCACCGGCAAATAACTGCCCGTATCGCCATCTAAGCAGACGCATCTAAACACCGTCCAGACACAGGCTGACTGGGCGGTGTTTTTCATAAGCTTCAAAACTTGATTGACGATATGGGTGGATAGTGATGAATATGCCTCTTGAAACCGCACGTTGTATTGACGCCTATAACGTAGTCTGGGACACGCCCAGCCGCAATGCCGGTGAATCTATGCCCTGCGGCGGCCATGATATTGGTCTCAATGTCTGGGTGGAAGAGGGAGATTTGCTCTTCTACATCGACCGCGCCGGCAGCTTCGACGAAAACAACCAGATGCTCAAGCTGGGGCGGGTGCGGCTGCGGCTGACGCCGAACCCGTTCACCCCCGGCGCCCCTTTTCGCCAAGAGCTGAAGCTGCGCCAGGGCTATGTCGAAATCGTGGCCGGCGAACCAGCCGTGCAGGTGCAGGTGGCAATCTGGGTGGATGTGGCGCAGCCGGCCATTCATGTGGAGATCAGCAGCGCACAGCCGGTCACGCTGGAGGCGGGCTATGAGAACTGGCGGCTGGCCGTGCGCGAGATTCCTTATGACCGCCGCCACCCCTGCGCCAGTTGGGTCGCCTTTGCGGGAACCGTGACAACCGAGCCGGACACCGTCGATTTTGACGGCGATTCCGTGCTCTTTTACCACCGCAACCGCAATGACCGGCTGCTGGTTGACCACTTGATTGAACAGCAAGGGCTGGGACCGGTGGCACGCGAGATTCCCAACACGCAGCGCGACCGCACCTTTGGCGGGCGCATGTCGGGGCCGGGACTGGCGCCAGCCGGCACGCGCGATGGGCGCTATGCCGCCACACCGCACCGCAGTTGGCTTTTGGCCTCGCGCGCGCCCCAGAGCCGGCAGCGGCTGGACATTGTGCTGCAAGCCGCGCAGAGCGAGACACAGGCCGAATGGCAGGCGGCGCTGGATCGCACCGCCGCTGCTGTCGCCGATATTGACGGCGCACGCAGCGCCACCCAGGCATGGTGGGCGCAGTTCTGGGAGCGCAGCCATATCTGCCTGCAGCCTTCGACGCCTGACGCCGGCGATGCAGTCTGGCAGGTCGGGCGCAACTACCAACTGTTCCGCTATATGTTGGGCTGCAATCGCACCGGCGAATATCCCACCAAGTTTAACGGCGGCCTCTTTATCTACGACCCCGGCTATGTGCGCGAGGAGTATGCCGGCGAATCGGCCGATTTCCGGCTGTGGGGCGGCGGCAGTCACACGGCGCAAAACCAGCGGCTGGTCTACTGGCCAATGCTCAAGAGCGGCGATTTTGACCTGATGCCGCCGCAGTTCGAGTACTACCGCCGTGCCCTGCCGGGGGCCGAGGCGCGCACACGCCTCTACTGGGGACACGAGGGCTGCTCGTTCACCGAACAGTTGGAAAATTTCGGGCTGCCCCTCGGCTGGAGTTGGGGCTGGCTCGACACACCCGACCTCTATCACAAACGCACACCCTTTTCCGATCCCACCGAGCAGCAGGCGCCCTGGATTCGCTATCTCTATCTCAGCCAGCTTGAATTCGCCCTGATGATCCTGCGCTACCGCCAATACAGCGGGCTGGACATCACACCCTATCTGCCCTTTATCGAAAGCGCCATCCGCTTTTTTGATGCGCACTACCAGTGGCAGCACCGCATCAACGCCATTCGCCCGCTGGACGAAAACGGCCACCTGGTGCTCTTTCCCTCGACCGCCTGCGAAACCTACAAGGATGCGCTCAACCCGGTGGACTTGGTGAGTGGGCTGCAGTGTACGGTCGAGGCGTTGCTGGAGATCGGCGGCGATCTGTTGAGCGCAGAATTGCGCGCTTACTACCAGGGCTTGCTCACACGTATCCCGCCCCTCAGTTTTATAGAGCGCGAGGGTGTGCGCATCATCGCGCCGGCCAAATCTTGGGCGGGCGAAATCAATGTGGAAATCCCGCAGCTCTATCCGGTGCACCCTTACGAGCGCTATGGCCTCGGCAAGCCGGATTTACAGGTGGCTATCGACACTTGGCGCCACGGCGGCTGGAGCGAGGAGCAGTTGAGCCATGTCAGTTGGCATCAGCAGGCCATCTTCTGCGCCCTGCTGGGGCTGACGGAAGACGCCGCAGACTACACGCTGCGCAAGCTGGGCGATTCGGGCCGCCGCTTTCCGGCCTTCTGGGGACCGGGACACGACTGGGTGCCCGACCACAACTGGGGCGGCTCCGGTATGATCGGACTGCAGGAGATGCTCATGCAGTGCGACGGGCGCCGGATTCGCCTGCTGCCGGCCTGGCCGGCGCAGTGGGAGGTGGAGTTCAAGCTGCATGCCCCCTTCAACACCGTGGTGGAGGGCCGCCATGCCAACGGCAAACTGGAGTGGCTGCGCGTCACACCGCCTGAACGGGCGGCAGACATCATAGAAAGAGAAATCTGATGATCAATCCTCTTGAATACTTCTTTGCAGAACCGGCTGAACAGTGGGCTGACGCTTTCCCCGCCGGCAACGGCCGCTTGGGCGCCATGGTCTATGGCGGCGCACGCGTCGAATGCATTGCCCTGAGCGACGCCACCTTCTGGTCGGGGGAACCGTCGGCGCAAAATAACAACCCGGACGGCCCGCGCATTGTGGCGGAAGTGCGCCGCCTGCTGCTGGCCGGCGACATCCCCGCCGCCAATAAGCTGGTCGAACTGATCGAAGGACGCAAGCACAACTACGGCACCAACCTGCCGGTCGGCAACCTGCGGCTGTGGATGGCGCACAACGACGCGAGCCACAACGGCTACCGCCGCAGCCTGGACCTGTCCACAGCCGTAGTCACAGTGCGCTACAACGTGATGCCGGGAGAAGGCCAGCCGGGCGACCCAGCCACATACCAGCGCGAAATTTTTGCCAGCCATGCCGATGGGCTGCTGGTCGTCCATTTCACCAGCAGCCGCCCCGCCGGCGTAAGTCTGCGTATCGGTCTGGACGGCGACGAACAGCCCTTTGCGGTTCAAGCCGAGAAGCCGGCAGAGGAACCAGGGTGTCTGACGATGGCGGTGCAGGCGCGCGAGTATATCCACAGTGACGGCAGTTGCGGCGTCGATGGCCACGTCTGTATGCAGGTGCGGGCACAAGGGGGAGATGTACGGGCGCAAGGAGATCAGATCGTGGTGGAGGGCAGCGATAGCGTAACGCTGCTGCTGGCCTTTGCCTCTACCCTGACCGAAGCCGAACCGGCTGCCGCCTGCCGGCAACGCATTGCAGCCGCCGCCCAGCTTCCCTACGCAGAGCTAAAACAGCGCCATATTGCCGATCACCAGGACCTGTTCGACCGCGCCAGCCTTGACCTGGGGCCATCGCCGCTGCCGGATCGCCCCATCAACGAGCGCATGGCCGCCGTGCAGGCGGGCGGTGAAGACCCGGCGCTGGCTGCGCTGCTTTTTCAATTTGGCCGCTATCTGCTGATCGGCAGTTCACGCGCCGACTCGCCGCTGCCCGCTCACTTGACCGGCGTCTGGAACGACAACATCGCCTGCCGCATCGGCTGGACCTGCGACTGTCATCTCGACATCAACACGCAGATGAACTACTGGATCGCCGAACTGACTGACCTGAGCGAATGCCATCTGCCGCTGATGCGCTGGTTGGAGAACACACTTGCACCGTCAGGCCGCAACACAGCGCGTACGCTCTATGGTTTGCCCGGTTGGGTGGCGCATATCTTCTCCAGCCCGTGGGGTTTCACCGCACCCGGCTGGAGCGTGCGTTGGGGCATGCATCCCACCGGCGGCGCCTGGGTCGCCACCCACCTGTGGGATCACTATGCTTTCACCCTTGACCGTGACTTTTTGGCGCAGCACGCCTACCCGCTGCTCAAAGAAGCCGCCGCCTTTTATCTTGCGTATCTGGTCGAGGATCCGTCCAGCGGTCTGCTGCTGAGCGGGCCATCCAGTTCGCCGGAGACGGCCTATTTGTATGAGGGCAAAAGCTATGCTATCTGCCTGGGGCCGACCGTCGACCGCATCCTGATCGGCGAACTGCTGGCGGAGTGCATTGCGGGGGGCGCCATCTTGGACGTGGATGCTGAACTGCGCAGCCAATGGCAGGCGGCGCTCGATAGGCTGCCGCCTTTCCAGATCGGCAAGCATGGGCAACTGCAGGAATGGCTGGAAGATTACGACGAGGCGCTCCCTCACCACCGCCATACCAGCCATCTGCTGGGCGTCTTTCCCTTTGGCCAGATCACACCAGAGGACACGCCGCAGTTGGCGCAGGCGGCGCGCGTCTCGATTGCGCGGCGTCAAAGTGGCCCCGAAGGCTACGAAGAGGGCAGTTGGGGGCGCAATCTGCTCACCCTCTACTCGGCGCGGCTGGACGATGCCGAAACTGCCTATGACAGCCTGCAAATTCTCCTGCGCGTGGACGGCGACCGCAGCTTGATGGCAGGCACCAAACTGGCCCCGCGCCACGCCTATGAGATGGACTACAACACCGGCGCCACGGCAGCCATCGCCGAAATGCTGCTGCAAAGCCACCAGGGCTATCTGCACCTGCTGCCGGCCTTACCCAGCGCCTGGCCGGCAGGAGAGGCCGGCGGGTTGTGTGGCCGCGGCGGCTTTGTGGTGGACATGCGCTGGCAGGACGGCCAGGTGGTGACGGCCACCGTACAGTCGCGGCGCGGCGGAACGTGCCGGCTGCGCAGCGGCAAGCCGCTCACCGTCACGCTGGCGGGGCAGCCGGTTGCCGCCACTGCCGCTGGGCCGGACACGATTGAATTTGCAACTGAACCCGGCAAGAATTATACGCTCAGTTGAACTGCGGCTGCCGGCCGCACAAAGAACCGAGAGACAGATGAGTATCACGTTTGACGCGCCGCATTTCGTCGCCGGGAAGCAGATTCTCGCTCGCCTGGAGCCGCCGCAGATAGAGCAGACTGAAACACATGGCAGCACCTTTGTCACCCTGGCGACCAGCGCCGTCACACCTGATAATGCAGGGGGAGCCATCCTCACCTACACCGGGGCCGGCTGGCACGTTGAGGATTGCATCGAATGGGTAGAGGCAGGGCAATACCGCTGCTCGCGCACGTGGCGCAATGACGCAGCGCAGCCGCAACAGGTTGTGCTGAGCTGTCACGTTACACACTGGGGTAATCGCTTAGACTATCTGATCCCAGCAGTCAATTACAACGGCAACGGCTGGGGCGGCGGCCAGGAGCCGAAAGGGTTGTATGCCGGCGAGGGCGGCGAGGGAGACGAGGCCAGGCGAGAGGCGCTGTGGATTTTTGGCGGCGACCGCTGCAGCATTCCCGCCTGCACAATCAGCGAAGGCGAAGGCTATGCTGTGGCCCTGCACGGCACGCCTGGCGACGCTGCACAGTCAGGCTGCGCGCTTGAGCCGGTGGCCGGCGGTCTGCGCCACTGGCTTTTCTGGCCCTTGCAGGAACAGCCGCGCGCCTACACACGTCGCGATGTCTACGCGCCTGCCATTCATAATACTCTGCGGCTGGACAGCGGCGAGTCCTGCACGCGCACTTTCTATCTCCTGCTCATGCCGGCGGCCGGCCCGCACGCAGGCATGGCCGCCATCTTCAATGCCACGTGGATGCGCTTCCGGCAGCATGTGGCGGCGGCCTTCTCGCCGCAACAGCTTTGGACGCTGGGTGTGCGCTTCGCCAAAGAAAGCCTCTGGGTGGAAACTGAGCAATTTGTGGGGTTTTCCATCGGTCTGCACTTGGAAGAAGGACGCTGGGTGCAGCACCCGCATCTGCGCTATGAGATTGGCTGGTGCGGCCAAAATGCCGGTTATGCCGCCATGCTGCTCCAGGACTACCTATGGCATGGCGATGAGGACTCATGGCGGCGCGGCGGCGCTGTACTCGACAACTGGGTAGAGCGGGGGCGCTTTGCCAATGGCCTCTTTTACACACATTTTGAGGAAAAGCTGGCCGGGATAGACAATCCGGAACTGGACGCCTGCAACCTCGGTCACGGCGCCTACCAATTTTTGCTGGCCTCCCAACTGGCGGAGCAGGCAGGCCGCCCGCGCTCGCTGTGGCGCGAGACGGGGCTGGCGTTGTGCGACTTCTTCACCCAGCACGCCCTGCCCGATGGACGGCTGGGCCGCTCTTGGTGGGCCGGCGGTGAGGTCGCCCATGTCGACGGCACAGTGGGCGCCGGCTTGATCTGGCCGCTGGCCAAAGCCTACCAAATGACCGGCAATGACGCCTATCTGGCCACTGCCAAAAGAGCCTACCGTGCTTATGCAGAGGACGACCTGGCGCGCTGGCAATGCACAGCCGGCGCGCTGGACACGGACTGCATCGACAAAGAGACAGCCTTTGGCCTGCTGCTGCCTGGGCTGGAACTGTATGCGATCACGGGCGAGCACTATTATCTGGAGCAGGCGGAACAGGCAGCCTGCTATCTGGCCAGTTGGCAGTGGCACTACAATCTCAGCTATGCGCCCAATAGCCCAGCCGCCGCCATGCACTATGCCACCTTCGGCGGCATCAGCGTGTCGGTGCAGCATCATCATCTGGACCCGTGGGGGGCGCTCATCGCACTGGGCTGGCTGCGGCTGAGCCGGGTGGGCGGCAAGGCTATCTGGCGGGAGCGCGCCGCCGCTGCCTGGCGGCAGGCGACGCTGGGCGTCTCCGATGGCTCGCTGTTGCTCAAAGGCATCGCCCGCCTGGCCGGCGGCCAAGATGAGGGCTTCTACCATACGCGCTGGGGTGGCCCCCCCGGCGACGTCTCCGACTGGCTTGTCGCCTGGCCGGCAGCATTTCGCATGATCACGCTGCAGGGCTGGGATGATTGGGATGTGCTAGAATAACCGGGTGCAGGAAAATAACATCTCTACCCACTCATAGAATACGGATGTTCTTATGTCAATCAAGCCTGACCATTGGATCCGCCGTATGGCGCTCGAGCACCAGATGATTGAGCCGTTTGTCGAAAACCAGGTGCGCGAGGGGGTAGTCTCCTATGGGTTGAGCAGCTACGGCTACGATATTCGCGTCGCCGACGAATTTCGCATCTTTACGCCGGCCACTGGTCAACTGACGGTGGTGGATCCCAAGCACATTGACAGCCGCGCCATGGCTCCCTACCAAGGCGAGGTGTGCATTATTCCGCCCAACAGCTTTGCCCTGGCGCGCACGGTGGAATACTTCCGCGTCCCGCGCAACGTGCTCACCATCTGTCTGGGCAAAAGCACCTATGCGCGCTGCGGCATTATCGTCAACGTGACCCCTTTTGAGCCGGAGTGGGAGGGAAATGTGACAATCGAGATTTCCAATACGACGCCGCTGCCGGCCAAAATTTATGCCAATGAGGGCATTGCCCAGGTGCTCTTTTTTGAAGGGGAGCCGCCCGAAGTCTCCTATGCCGACCGCAAGGGGAAGTACCAGGCGCAGCGCGGCATCACCTTGCCCCGTCTGTAGCTGCAGGCGTACTGGGCGACGCATACTTGGCGACCGCTCACTTGGCCAGATGGGCGCGCACGGTGCCGGGGCTGCACTGAATAATTACTTCATCCTCCACCCGCACCAGCGGTGCACCCAGCCATTCATGCGCCGACCAGGCGATGACGTCGCTCAGCAGCAGCTGCTCACCGGCCACCGTAATCGTATAAGGCATCCCCCATACGGCAGTTCCACACATAAAGTTGTAGATGCGGCGCGCCGGCCACGCCGGCGAAACGGTGAAGTCGCCAGCGTGCGGATACGGTTGATATTCTCCGCCCGCCCGCTGTGTGTGGTAAGGGATTTCGCCCGCCGCCACGTGGTCAAGCACCTCCACCAGCAGGCGTGCGCCGGCACGCGCCATCAACCCGGTCGCATCCGTCTCACTGATGCCGTCCGGCAGCGGCACGAAACGCTGGTCCGCCAGGGGGCCGGTGTCAAACTCCGCATCCATCCAATGCACCGTGACGCCGGTGCGGCTTTCGCCCCTGTGCAACTGCCAGAAGATGGGCGCAGGCCCGCGATAGTCCGGCAGCAGCGAGGGGTGAACATTGAGAAAGCCACGCTGCGGCACGCGCAGCAGCGCAGCAGGAATCCGTCGCGGAAAGCAGGCGACGCAGGCGGCCGATGCATGCACCATGCGCAGGATGCCGGCCGTCTCCGGCGCCGCCAGGTTGCGCACCGCAAACAACGAAATGCCTTTCTCCCACGCCGTATGCAGGATGCTGTGCTGCACAAATGGTGAGATTACCGGCAATGCGTGTTGATCGTACTCGAGAACTTTGGCGCTTTCAGGCAGCAGCGCCTGGATCGGCAGATCGGTGCGCACGCCAGGCAGACCGGCTGACGGCAAAATGACGGCAGCTACCTGATGGGAAGATTGCAGCAGCGTTTGGAGTACGGTCTCCGAGTAGAGACAATCGGAGCCGAAGAGGGCCAGGCGTAGGGTCACGATGCTTGTTTCATGGTAAACTAATCGGCAATGGAGATCGCAAACAAAAGCAGTATAGCACGAAGGAGCCGAAAATGGCACGCATGGTGCAGTGCGCAAAGCTAGGACGTGAACTGCCGGGGCTGGAGCGCAAACCGTACCCCGGCGAACTGGGAGAGCGCATCTACAACACCATCTCGCAGCAGGCCTGGGATATGTGGCTGGAGCAGGCGACGATTCTGATCAACCACTACGGCCTCACGTTGGCCGATCCGCAAGCAACTGAATTCCTGCGCAGCCAGATGGAAGAATTCTTCTTTGGCGAGGAAGCCGCCATGCCGGAAGGCTGGACGCCGGAACTGCAGCCCACCAAGGGCGGCCAGAGCAAGAAATAGCCGGAAGAAATAACCGCAAACGGCGTCCCCATTCGCTCTTATGGATCGCCGCTACGGGCGGATCGGCGCCGGCAGCGGCCGCCACAGCCGCATAACGCATTGGCTGCGATAGTCGATCCACCAATCTTTACAGGCGCGCGGGTCTAAAAACGAACCGCGGTCGCGCACGGCGATTTTGATGCTGCCGTTCGGTGCTGTCCCCCACGTTTCACCGTTGCGCAGGGCCGGCAGTTCGCGTCTGCCCTCCACGTCGAGTTGGCGGTAGAGCGCCACCAGTTCCGGGGCCACAGTGACGTCCTCGAAGTGCAGCATGTAGCCGGCAGCCGGCGTATCGTTGCGCGTGTAAGTGAGCGTCAGCCGCCCTTCCTCGGCATACAGCACCATCGCTATATAGCCGCCGGTAAATATCTCCTGCTTGCGTTGAGCAATCGACAACGGCTCGCCCGGTGTAGTCGCCAACTCGAGCAGCGAAACCGTGTATGGATAGGTGAGTGGATTACCGCGGCAGCCGGCGGGCGCGTTGCAGTTCCAGTCCCAATCATACACCTGATAGGCGCCTGCGAAATCCGGCAGCCGTCCAGGGCTGAAAATGGCAGCCATCTGCGGTGCTTGGTCGTCCGTGTCGCCGTTGTAGTTGACCAGCCCCAGGTAAGCGTCCGTCGGGCTGTAGCCGCGGACGGACAGATTCGCATCCGGGCTGTCTGACGCCGGCCAGCCCAGCGAACCGCTCTCCACAGCCACCTTGCCGTAGAGGCGCGGCAGCGGGATGGCGAGCGGTGTGGGTTGGGCCGCCAGCAGCGGCAAATAGAGAGGCGTACCCTCTGGCGGGGGGATCGTTTCTCCCATTTGTGCGGACGGCGGCGCCGTCCGCGCCTGCGCGGCTGCCGGTTGGTCACCCATCCACAGCAGCAGGCTGGCCGCCAGCGTCGCCACGCCGATGGCAGCGGCCACACCTGCCCGGCCCCAGGAGCCGGCAGAAAAACAGCAGTTACGTAATTTCATTTTATTTTTGCTTTCATTCCGATTCAACGTCGCCCCGCTCAGGCTGCCATATTCAACACGGAGCCGCCCAACTCAATCAGGGCTGCGCCAATCTGGCGCAGACAGCCCGGCAAATCCTGCTCGATACGCGCTGCCGGCAGGGTAAGCAGCGACCAGCGCTGCGGCTGCAGCGGCAGCCGCCCTTCCTGCGCCGTGGTGGCCTGGCCATCTTCCACACAGTTGATGCCGAGGTAGCCGCCGCGCGCCCGCAGCGTAATATCGATCAGACTTTCACCCACCAGCCGGTTTTTGAGCGGGCGCAAGTTGTGTTCGCGCAGCGCGCCCCACAACTGCTCAAACGGGTCGTCGCGACGAAACAAATCCAGCACATCCTCGGCGCTCAGCAGCCGCTCCAGCGTCGTGTGGATAAAGGTCACGCGCCGAAAGGTGCGGGCAGGCACAGGATGCTCCAGGCGCTGCAGCGGCCCAATCTCAATGCGATAATAATATTCAGCGGCGCGTGGATGGTTACACTCCTGCGGCAGCAGTTCGCCGCGCGTCAGCAGTTGGTAGCGCCGCGTCGGTGCAAAATAGGCGACAGTCTGCGCGATGGCCGCGTCTCCACAACCGGACGTCACATAGAAAGCCAGATAATCGGCGCCGATGCGGCGCGGTGCCCGCCGCTGTGGGATGCGGTACCAACCTTCATCGGCTGCGCGACCTAAGTCCGCAGCATTGTTGATTACCGCCACCAGCACTGTGCGCCGGCGCGCTTCTGCATCCGGATATTGTGCAGCCATCCCCTCTGCCTCGCCGTTCTTGTGGCCGATCTTCGTGTGCAAATTATAGCATGGCTCTTGCCAATGCCAATGTGCGTAAGGAAAACTGTAGAGTTTTGCGAGAGTAGAGGCCCACGCACCTCCCGCCCTCTCCGCTTTGGCCGGATAGCGGGCGCGGGCGTACAATCGAATGCGGCGCCGGTGCTCTGGCCGGCGTCTCAATCGTTGCGATAGGTCTTGAGAATGCCGACATTCCATATTGAATCCCTGCTCTCCGCCCGCCAGTTTGTCGCGCCCCAACTGGTAGATGGGCGAATCTACTTCTTCAGCAACTTGTCCGGCCACCTGAGCTTATATGTCATGAACGCCGGCGGCAGCGTGCCCGAACCGCTGGTTCCGCCTGATTTAGCGCTGCCCAATCCGCACCATTTCGACGGCGGGGTCGTCTTTCGCGTCCTGCCCAAGCTCGGTAAAATTTTGCTGATGCTCGACCGGAATGGAGATGAGAACTACCAACCCGTCTTTGTGCCCAGCGACGGCGGTCTGCCCGAACCCATCTTCGGCAGCCGCTTCGCCGGCCAGCAGGTGGTCTGCACGGCCTGCGACGCCGATCGCAACCTGGCGCTGCTGGCGGTTGACCCACGCACTGATCCGATGCAGACCAGTTATCTGGCCGATCTGGCGACCGGCGAGCTGACTGAACTGGCGCACAGCCTCTATGGCGCGGCGCCGGTTGCCCACAGCGATGACTTTGCGACGGTGCTGCTGGCCGACCAGTATACATTCGGCGATCTTGTTTACTATTTGTGGCGCCCCGGCCAAGGCGAACGCACGCTGTTGTTCGGCACGCCGCGGGAGCAGCGCAGCGGCGGCCAACCCGTGGCGCCCAATGGATTGGGAGAGGCCCATTTTACGGCAGACAATGGCCTGCTCTTTATCTCAGCCCTCTACGCCGACAGCTATGGATTGACTTACTTCCCGCTCGCCGACCCCAGCCTGGTGCAGCCTGTGCCGGTTCATGGTCTCGTTCACAGCGGCCAGGGTGAACTGACGCATATCCAGCACAGCAGCGGCAGCCGCTACACACTGACCTACAACATTGACGGCATTAGTTGGGTGTATGCAGGCAGCTTCGACGAGCAGGCGCGCCAGTTTGATGTGGAGCATGTCTTGGTCGGACAGGGTGAACTGGCGGGCGGCGTCGTGGAGTCGCTCTACTTTGACGCCGGCAGCCGCGGCTATGTCCTCTCCTTCTCCACCGCCACCTCACCCTCGCAGTTGTACCTGATCGGCGCAGCAGGTGACATCCGCCGCCAGACCAACGAACGCATTTTGGGCATTGCCCCGCACTTGCTGGCACGCGGGGAAGACGCCGCCTACACTAGCCACGATGGGCTGCGCATTTCGGCCCGTCTCTACCTGCCGGCGCCGGAGTTGGGCTACACCGGCAAGCGGCCCGTGGTCTTTTATGTGCATGGCGGACCGCAAAGCCAGGAGCGACCTGACTTTACCTGGTTCTCCATGCCGCTGATCCAGTTCCTGACGCTCAACGGCTTTGCCGTGTGGGTGCCCAACGTGCGCGGCAGCAGTGGCTATGGCCTCGCCTACATGAAACGCATCGACCGCGATTGGGGCGGGCTGGACCGGCTGGACCATGTCGCCGCCATCGAACTGCTGCGCCAGGACCCGCGCATCGATGTCGAGCGGGCGGGGGTGATGGGCCGCTCTTATGGCGGCTATATGACCCTCACGCTGGCAGGCCGCCATCCGCAGTTGTGGCGGGCCGCCGTCGATATGTTTGGCCCCTACAACCTGCTGACCTTCACCGACCGGCTGCCCGAAGCCTGGAAGACCTATTTCTATGAGGTGCTCGGCCATCCCGACAAAGATCGCGATCTGCTGGTCGAACGTTCACCCAGCAGCTATCTGCACGATCTGGCTTGCCCGCTGCTGGTGATCCAAGGCGCCAACGACCCGCGCGTGGTCGAACGTGAGTCGCGCGATGTGGTGGAGACGCTGCAAGGCCAGGGCAAAAGCGTGGAATATATCGTCTATGCCGATGAAGGACACGACGTCATCACGCTGGCCAATAAGCTGGACTGCTACTCACGCATCATCGCATTTTTCAAAGAATATTTGCAGCCTTGAACAGCACGGGAGCACACAGTATGCCCTTTACGACCATCATTTCAGCCGCAGAACTGGCGCAGCATCTGGACAATCCGGACTGGGCTGTTGTCGATGCGCGCTTTGTCTTGACAAACCCCAACCAAGGCGAGCGCGACTACCGGGCCGGCCACATCCCCGGCGCCGTCTACGCCCACCTGGAACGCGACCTCTCCAGCCCGCAGATTGTGGGGCAGACAGGCCGCCATCCGCTGCCGGCGCTGGAGAGCCTGGTGCAGACGCTGTCGCAGTGGGGCATCGATAGCGCCACGCAGGTGGTTGTCTACGACGACTTCAGCGCCGTTTATGCCGGGCGGCTGTGGCTGCTGCTGCGCTGGCTGGGCCATGATGCCGTGGCGGTGCTGGATGGCGACTGGCGGCAGTGGCGGCAGGAGGGGCGCCCTGTGTGCAGCGGAACGGAGACGCGCACGCCGCGCACCTTTGTCCCCCATCCGCGCCCGGAACTGCTGGTGACCGCCGCCGAGATCGAAGCGCGCCTGGGCGACCCGGCGCTGCGGCTGTTTGACGCGCGCGCGGCCGACCGCTTCCGCGGCGAGAATGAGACGCTGGACGCTGTCGGCGGCCACATCCCCGGCGCGCGTTCGGCCCCCTACGCCGATAACCTGGACAGTAAGGGCCGTATGCTGCCGCCGGAGCAGCTGCGCAGCCGCTACACGCAGTTGCTGGGCGACAGCGCGGTGGAGGAGGCCATTTTCTACTGCGGCTCTGGCGTCAGCGTCGCCCACGACCTGATCGCCGTGCAGCACGCCGGCCTGCCCCTGCCGCGCGTCTATGCCGGCTCATGGAGTGATTGGATCAGCAACGATACAAGAGCAGTGGAGCAAGGATAATGGAACGCACTTTTTTTGTAATTGCCAGTCTGTTGAGTGGGTTGTCCGTCGCGCTGGGAGCTTTTGGCGCGCATGGGCTGCGTGACCGCGTCGAGGCGGGGCTGCTGGCCAACTACCAGACCGGCGCCACCTATATGTTTTACCATGCGCTGGCGCTGTTTGTGGTGGTGCTGGCGTTGAGCAAATGGCCGGCGGCCAGCCAGCCTGTGTGGGCCGGCTGGCTCTTTGTGATCGGCATCATCTTCTTTTCGGGCAGCCTGTTTCTGATGGCCTTTACCGGTCTGCGCTGGCTGGGCGCCATCACCCCGATCGGGGGCGTGGCCTTTATCGCCGGCTGGCTGCTGCTGGCGTGGACGGCGTGGCGGGGCCAGTAGACGGGGTCGCCAGTTCGCCGGCGGCGATGCCGGGCAGCACGGCCGGCCCACAGGCGCGCACCCAACGGCCGTGGCGCAGACCGATCAGCCCGCTGCGCACATCGCGCCGGCTCCACTCGCCACGATAGCGGATAAAGCCGGCAACTTCCCAGGCGTACAGCAGCGCCAGCGCCGGCAGGCGCGGCAGCCAGAAGCCGACAAACACAAACGCGATATAATGGCGGGCTGGGTTCGCGTCATCGACCAGATCGGGCGAGAAACCGGCGACGCCAAAGCGCAGCGGCGGGTTACCCGCCATCTGGCGCAAAAAGCGCAGCGGCTGCCCGATATCCTGCAGGCGAATATAGGCGCACTCTTCGCCGATGCGCAGGATGAACCAGGCCGCGCCCGCATAGCCAGGCGGGGCCGCCTGGGCCTGTCTGCTCAAATAGTTCAGAAATCCATCGAGTCCGCCGGCGGCTGTCATAGGGGAAAAGGTGAACATAAAGAAAACGCGCAGCGCCTGATACAATGGCGCTGCGCGTTTTTGAGTGGCGAGTGACGGGGCTAGACGCCGTGCTCGGCGGGCACCTTGCTCAACTGGCGCCAGCGGTCGGCTGCACCGTGGCGGAAGAGGGCAGGGTCAAAGGCGGCCAGGAATTCCCAGCCTTCAATCGAGAGACCTTCCTGTAGATCCTCGGTCAAATCAAACTCCAGCGTGCGTCCATCGGTGCGCACCTCGAAATGCAGCAGGTCGTCGTTGCCGTCGTCGATAATATCGACAATGCACTGGCGATCGGTGCCCATCGGCTTGCGGAAGAAGGCTGCCGAACAGCGTGAACAAAAGTTCAAAGTCGCATCGCAGTAGCCCCGGTCCATGACAATTTTCATGGCAAACCCCCTGAGATCATTCACAAACAGAGATAACGCCGGCACAGGCAACGTAATGTCCCAGCAGCGTAACTTCCCACTAGTATGCGCCTGCGCTCCAATAGGTTGCAAAGGGCATTTGTCCCCAGATCGCTGGGACAGGAACAAAGCCGGCGCATGGTTGCATCGATGCTTAAAATCAATGCTTAAAATGGCGTGTACCCGTATAGCACATCACCAGCCCCAGCCGGTCGACAGCATCGATGACTTCCTGGTCGCGCAGCGAACCCCCAGGCTGGATGACGGCAGTGATGCCCAGCTTGGCTGCCGCTTCGATGCCGTCGGCAAAAGGGAAGAAGGCGTCGGAAGCCATTACCGAGCCGCGCGAACGGTCGCCGGCCTTGTGTCCGGCCATCATCACCGAATCAATCCGGCTCATCTGGCCAGCGCCGATGCCGACAGTGGCCTCATCTTTGACAAAGACAATCGCGTTGCTCTTGACATGGCGGGCGACACGCCAGGCAAAGACCATGTCGGCGCGCTGGCCGTCCGTGGGGTGCCGGTGGCTGACCACCTGCCAGGCGCCGGGATCCATATCGTCCTGGCTGCGGTCGATCTCTTGCACCAATACGCCGCCGACAATGCTGCGCAGGCTGAGCGGGCGCAGCATTGTCTCGTTAAAGACCAGCAGGCGCAAATTCTTTTTGCGCTGCAAGGCGGCCAGCGCTTCGGGTTCGTAGGCGGGAGCGGCAATGACTTCGGCAAACAAGCCGCCGATGCGCGCCACGGTTTCGCTGTCCATTGTGCGGTTGACGGCGATAATACCGCCATAGGCGCTGACTGGGTCGCAAGCCAGCGCTTTTTCATACGCCTGCGCCAGGCTTGCATCGCTGGCCAGACCGCAGGGGTTGCCATGCTTGATGATGGCGACGGTGGGGCCGGCAAAATCCTGCGCCGCCGTCCACGCCCCATCCAAGTCCAGCCAGTTGTTATAGCTCATTTCCTTGCCGTGCAGCACCTCAAAGGCAGGCACTTCACCGACATAGCCATAGAGACCACCCTTCTGATGCGGGTTTTCGCCATAACGATTCAACTGAATCTGGTGGAGGTCAAGATGAAGATGGGTGGCTAGCGGCGCCGGGCCGGCATTGACGCTCTGGGCGCCGTCTGCTTCGTCGCCACCGATTTGGCCGGCCAGATAGTCGGCGATGGCGCTGTCATACTCGGCGGTGTGGCGAAAGGCTTTGAGCGCCAACTGCTTGCGCTGCTGCAGACTGGCGCCGCCCGCGCCAAAGGCCGTGGCGACGGTTGCGTAGTCGTCCGGGTTGCAGACCACTGTCACCGATTCATAGTTCTTGGCGGCTGCGCGCAGCAGCGCCACACCGCCGATGTCGATTTCTTCCACGGCGGTGGAGAGGGTGACATTGGGTTCGCTCACGGTTGCCTGGAAGGGATAGAGGTTGACGACGACCAGGTCAAGCGGCTGGATGCCGTGCGCAGCCAGCTCGTCCAGATGCTGCGGGGTGCGCCGCGCCAGAATGCCGCCGTGGATGGCTGGGTGCAGCGTTTTGACGCGCCCACCCAGGATTTCGGGAAAACCGGTAACATCCTCAACCTGCAGCACAGGGATGCCGGCTTCAGCGATGGTGCGGGCTGTGCCGCCGCTGGCCACTAACTCAACGCGGGCAGCATGAAGTTGGCGCGCAAAATCGACCAGCCCTGTTTTGTCCGAGACGGAAAGCAGCGCACGGTAAGAAGGCATAATGAGACTCCTGTCTGAGTAATAGAGATGACCGCCCGAGTATAGGATCGGGTGCGGCTCCTGTCAACTTGTAACCAACCCGCAATCAACCTGCCGGCGCTCTTTGGAGGACAAACATGGTGATATCGTCTTCTTGCTGCCGCCACATAGGCAGCGAGGCGCTCGTTGATGCGCGCCGGCATAGCACCGGGTATGTGCAGTTGCTCGGACACAAAGCGCACCAGGCTGCAGGTGGTGGCCATGACCAGCGCGGCGGTCGCGGAGACAGGAAGAGTCATAGTCGCACTGCCGCCGCTGACGAGCGCCTAGGCGATGCGCCGCTCGCTATGTAATTTTTCTTTAGTGAGCGATTTCCCAGATATGGCCGCCGGGATCTACAAAGCTGGCAGTACGGATGCCCCACGGGCGGTCCATTGGACCGTTGAGTAATGTCACGCCGCGCGCGGTTAGCTCTGTGCACATAGCATCAACATCATCTACCTCGATAGTGAACACCGTGCGCGAGCCGGCCGTGCTACTTGCCACAATGGCGGGGGTGATGAGTTCGTCCGCCTCTGTGATCCGCAGCAAATTGATGAGCGTATCACCAAACTTGAAGACACAGGAGTTGGGGTCTTCAAAGAAGACTGGCAGGCCGAAGACCTGCTGATAGAATTCCTTTGCCGCAGCCAACTCTTCGACGAAGAGTGTAATGGCGCTAATGCTCTTGGGCCAAGCTCCCATCACTGTCTCTGTTGCTGTTGGTTCATCCATGATGTGCTCCTTTGATTCCTGGCTGTATTGTGAGGCGGATTCTGCCTGCCGGCAGACCACATTTATGGTACAGAATAAATGTTCTACTGTCAACTGGCTATGCCCGTGCGCAGCGGGGTGCAAGCAAGAGTTGCCAGTGCAGTTGGTAAAAAAGATTTCTCTATGGCGATGCGCCGCCCACTCTCGTCATAGCCGTACAGTTCGCTCACCGGCGGGCTGCCCCACGTCACCTGCGCCAGCCGGTTGGCGGCATCCCACACAAGCGCCGGCCCCACTCGCGCATATTGCCGTTGCCGTCGAAGATGTAGCCGCCGCCAAAGATCAGCGGCCACCCCATCCCGCTGTAGCTGTGGCTCTCCACCTCCGTCCTGAACAGCACATCCCCCGGCTCATACTGCTTATACGCGCCTTTGCTTACCCGCTCACAACGATGTCTCTCTTGTTAATGGGTGCCGACCACTTGCTGTCAGATAAATCGGCGCTTTGCTCGCTACACCAAGCCGGCAAATGGCATCATGCCAAGCCGCCCGCACGGCAGGTAGATAAAGTAACAGTAGTAGAGGATCAGATTACCAATGGTTGACCCACCAATAGCTACAGCAAAAACGAGAATCATCTGCTTCCGACTGAGGTGGACAACGGGAGCAAACGCAGCAGCAATTAAAACGGCGATACCAGCCAGTAGGAAAGTGAGCGTGAAAAGAGTGTTTGAACGCGTAATCAAGCTGGCAGGAACTGCACTCAGTATCAAAATAGCATAACCAAGCAGCTGATACCTATCCACGATGGCATTTTTCCTTTCACTGTGCAGCGGCCAATTTGGCTAATAATTGGCCGCTGCTTTGTTTGCTGCAACAAGGTCAGTTATCTGCACCAGTTCGGCCCAAAAGCTGGGCATGGCTGCACTTGATACACAGTTCGATATTCAGCTGCTTGGTAGGTAGTCACGGCGGTGCCCATTATCATCTCGGTAAGCACATTTTTATCGGCAAACGGTGAGTTACACTGGTGCTATTCCAATTGTTTTCATGGGTCATTCCTGCTGCTTATCAGGAGGCGGCGGGCGTTTTGGAATGGCGTACTGGATGTTGTGCAGGAACAAAAATCGATAGAGTATAACAAAAGCGCCACCGCACAAAAGTACGCCTAAAACAAAAGCGCCGCCGCTGTAGTCGCGCATTAAGAGCAGTACGCCCAAAATGCCGCCACAAGCAAAACTAGAGCCAATCAGCATCAGTTCCCAACGCCATGACTTCGGGTAATTCGCATGAGCATATCGTACGTAGACAGCAATTACGATTCCCGCCGATAGAAGCCAAAGGCCACAAAGAAGATTTATCATTGCTGGCTAGCCCACCAGTCATATACTCTCTGAAAAGTGCTGACTCCAGCTCCTACTACTCCCCTTCCTTTGATCCCAAATTTACCTCCTACTACGGTTGTTGACCAGGACACAATCACGTCCGCTGCCGTTGCGTCACCATTAAGTGCGTTCACTGTAGTGAGTGCAGAACCACCACCACTAATGATGGTGCTGGCTCCACCACCGACAGCAAGACAAGTTCCCCCAGTGGCGGCAGCACATACAATCACCGCACCTCCAGCCACAACAGCAGAAGCATCATCGGCAAGATTGCTGCATCCCCAGGGCATGTTGTCCTGACAATTGAGTATGTCATTAACAACTGCCTCAGTCATGCCTCTGCCAGGAAAATTGATGGGAGCATACACCGGTTTATGCCATTCTACAGGCCCATTGGGCAAGCCGGTGTGCGACTTGAAGTCATACTCCCAATCATCAAGCTGCTTTTGCAGCGACTTGGCATCTTGGTTGGGCTGCATAATTACCTTTTCAAAAAACGTCTGCTGATCGACTCTGAATCGCTCCTGCCACCAAGGGTCGGCATCGTACATAGATAAAATTGTGCCGGCCAACCGCCAACAGTCAGTGTAGGATTGCATGGCTTCTTTATCGTCACTGGACGGCGCCTCGGTGGCACAGTGTCCATTTGGATCATTGTATTTGAGTGGATTGCCTCTGGCATAGCCGTAGCGCTGGTAGTCGATCACCTGCGTCGGGTCCGGCACGATGGTATCGGGCGAGAGGAACTGCCCGATCTGCGGGTCGTAGTACCTGGCCCCGTAGAAGAGCAGACCACTGGCGTCCTGCTGCTGGTCGGTGAATCTATGGTCGGTGGGGATTGTGCCGTCGCTGCGCATGACGCCGCCAAAGGCGTAGTAGCCCATGCTGCCGATGTAGCCGCCGCCCTGGTCGCTGACGTGGATGGTGCTGCTGAGGCGATCCTTGTAGAGCAGGTAGAAGGTGCCACTCGCACCGCTTCCGGTGCGCATGGCGAAGCGCTCGTTGTTGAAGAAGTAGTACTTGGTGACACTACTACCTGTTCCGCCTCCTGTTCCGCCGCTCTGCTGCTCGTACCAGGCGAAGGGGTAGTACGTCATGGTCGCACTGCCGCCGCTGACGAGCGCCTTGGCGATGCGCCGCCCACTCTCATCATAGCCGTACAGTTCGCTCACCGGCGGGCTGCCCCACGTCACCTGCGTCAGCCGGTTGGCGGCATCCCACAGCAGCGTCTGCGCATCACTCGTGTTCTTGTTGCGCACATACATATTGCCGTTCAGGTTGTAGTCGTAGCGGTCTGCATCATTCACCGTCTCCACGGCGTGCGGGTGCAGGGCGTCGTAGCCGAAGGGCGCGCCGGCAAAGCTGGTGAAGCTGCCGTTCGCGCTCCAGCCGAAGCTCTGCCCATAACCGCCGGTCAGCCGGTTCTGCTCATCATACGTGAAGGCTGACTCCTGCACCACCTGCCCCTGGCTGCCGCCCACACCCTGCTCAGCCACATTGCCGTAGCTGTCGTACTGGTACTTTGTGCCGCCTACACCAATCGTCTCCGGCTGCACACCCAGCGCCATGCCCCGGTAGCGCCCATTGCTGTTGCTCACCACACCGCCGCTGTCGCCATCCATCTTCCAGCCGTAGTAGTAGTGGCCGGCCCACACCGCTGCTGCCTGCCCCACCGCCGCAGCTGCCGCCACCCCTGTAGCGCAGCCGCACCAGCCGCCCCGCCGTATCATACTGCACACAGTCCACCAGCGTCGTGGTGGTGCCGCCCACCACACTCGTCAACCCTGTCGCCATGCCGCGGCTGCTGTAGCCGCTCACTCCCACCACCTCACCATCCGGATAGGTGGTGGCACTCGCCCGGTCGTAGGCGTCATAGCTGTACACGCTGGTGTAGACGGACGGCGCCCCCAGCAGCTGCAGCGTCTCGCTCGCCACCTGCCCCCTGCCGTTGTAGCTGAGCGTGCGCGTGTAGGCGCCGTCGCTGTAGCCCACCTGCGTCAACTGCCCCCGGCTGGCGTTGCTTATGCTGTGGCCGCCGTCATACTGGTAGCTGACCTGCAAGGGCGATTGCAGGCTGCTGCTGCTTGCCGGGCAGAGCGACCCCAGCAGCAGCGCCTTGCTCACCAGCCGCCCCAGGCTGTCGTAGCTGAGGCTGGTCGTATTGCCGCAAGCATCCACCTGGCTCGTCAACTGCCCCTGCCGGTTGTAGCTGTACTGCCACTGCCCTAAGTCCGGGTCGCTCATCTGCCGCTTGCGTCCGCCCAGGTCATATTGCATCGTCGCCGTCTGGCCGTTAGGCAGCGCCACCTGCGTCAGATTGCCCAGGCTGTCATGCGTTAAAGTCACATTCGCTGTCTCACTGCCCGCACTGTCACCTGTGCGCACAATGTGCAGATTGCCCAGTCCATCCGTCTGCGTCCACCGCAGCAGCTTGTCCGGCTGCTCGTCGCGCGCCCTGCCCCACACCTGCGTCTGCCGCCCGCTGTAGCTGCTGACGCTCTGCTCGCCGTTGGGCGCCGTCGTGGTTATCACCCTGCCCAAGGCATCATAGCTGGTGGCCGTAAAGCCCAGGTCCCACCAGGCGGTGCGGTTGACCCAGCTTGCCGTGGTGGCGTGCGGAACCGACGCCTTCACCTGCCGCCCCAGCCCATCATAGGCGTAGTCCACATCCACCTCAGCCAGCGACACGCTCTGCCCGCAGCCGTCATAGGGGTAGCTCCAGCCGTCATTAGGCGTCTGCTCCTGCGTCAAC
>JBBRBX010000076.1:0-29304 GCA_038205395.1 Caldilineales bacterium | reverse complement strand
CAGCCATTGCTTGTACAGTAACTTCTGCGGCGATTAGCATTCCTCACCCTCCTTGGTTTTGATCAACCTGGATTGTGACCTGCTAATCGTCGTTTGTCATTTCTCTACGCACCTTGATGCACTTTTACCGGAAACTAAAGTAACTATCATTTCGCGGAAAATCGCAAGCTATGGAACTACTATATCACCGACCTCTCCCAGGAGCAGTTCACCCAAGATGCGGGCTACGGCGTTGGCTCTGTCCGCAACCAGATCGTTCATCTCATGGAGGTTGACGACGCCTGGTTTAGCGGATTGCGCGGCATTGAAATTCCGCAATCGCTCAATCCTGCCGATTCTGACGACCGCCATCTGATCCGGGCGTATGGGGACAACGTTGAACAAAACATGCGCGCCTATCTTGCAACATTGCAGGACGGCATGTTGTTCGAAAAGCCGTTTGCAGAGGGAGAAGACAAAAATCTGATCCTCTGGCAGGTGCTTCTGCAGGTCGGCAATCACGGCACAGATCATCGCGCCCAACTGCTCCGGCTGCTAAACGATCTGGGCGTCAGGACAGGGCCGCAAGATTATATTTTCTACGTGTACGAAAATGGATAATGCGTTTGCCGCTAGAGAAAATCACTGGCAGCGCTTACAACTTATCTTGCCGTTGCGTGCAAAATCCCGTCTGCCATAAATATAGACAGCAAGTTTTGTCGCCTCCGACACGCTTTGCCGCCTGAATTAGACTATCGCCATACGTCATTTTGCTGATTTTCTCCAAAATTGATGGCATGAACTTATGACAACCCCTTGCAATCATGCAAAACATATGGTAATGTGAATCGTGAATCTTGTGCTAGGAGGGCCGATAACTCGAATCCAGGTTGCAAGATTCTGTAGGAAAGGAGATGCCCATGTGATGAGCGATCATCTGCATCACAACACGTAAGTTTGGAACAATGCACACCCCAACAACAGAATTGTTTGAAAGGAGACTCGTATGTCTGGAGTAATTTCCAGCAAGCGACAGTGGGCGTCGACACGCGTGCGGGCGTTGGCGGCGGTTCTTCTGGCGCTAGCCATGCTGATCCCCGTGATCGGCAACGCATCTGCTCAATCAGCACAGCCTACGCCCTATGCGGCGGACAATAAGCTGTGCATCACCGGCACTGTCATCAACTTTGATGAAACCCTGCTCGAGGCTGGGTGGCAAATCACGGCCACACCCGTCGATCCCACGGGTGCGGTGCTGCAAACCACCACCAATGACGATGGGTACTTTGAGTTCCTGGGCCTGACCCCAGGCAAATGGAATGTGGCGCTCACCATCCAGCAGTACTGGGAGCCTGTGCTGCCTTATTCCACCAACTTCGACGTAACGCTGGGCTATGGCGCCAGCAAGTGCACGGAAGTCCGCTTCAAGATCAAACGCCCGGTCACCGTCAACGTCTATAAGATTGACGACAACCACAACCGGCTGTCGGGCTGGACCATTCGTGCCGAACCGGCGCGCGGCAACTACTTTGCTTCGCCGGTCGAAGTCACAACTGACGGTGATGGCCTCGCCAGCTTCCGCCTGACGGAAGGCAAGTGGATATTTACCGAAAAGCCGCCTAAGGGCCAAGCATATACGCCGGTGATTCCAGAAAGCGGCAAGCAGGAAGTAGATATCATCTGGGGCGAGGGCGACACTGCCGGCCAGGTAATCATGCTGCGCTTCAAGAACCGCCTGGCCTTCAATGGCTGCATCGACGTCACAAAGCTGGATGTGCCGCCCAGCACCGATACACTGGGCGCCTATGGGTTGCCTGGTTGGAAGATCACGGTCAAACGCCCCAATGGCACGATAGCCGCTTCCGGTCTGACCGACGCCTTGGGCAAAATCAAGTTTGCAAACTTGCCGTACGGTCCCTATATTGTAACCGAAGAATCGCGCATCGGCTGGGATGCCGTAGGCACTTCCAGCTTCCAGGTCAACGTGACCCAGCCCGGCACCGGCGACAATGCAGTCTGTGAAGAGATTACCTTCTTCAACAAGCAGAATCCGGCGGGCTACTGTATCGAAGGTTATAAGATCGACCACAACGGCAATATCGGCATCCCTGGTTGGAAGATCACGGCCACCCCGATCTATAAGGGCAGCTATCCCAATAAGGATATCGATGGCTCGGATAAGCTGGAGGCACTTACGGACGGAACGGGCAAATACACCTTCACGTTCCCGAACAATGACTATCGCATTCCCGGCGCAGCCTATAAGGTCTGCGAAGAGACGCGCGATGGCTGGCTGCCTCACACCGCCACCTGCCAGACCGTCTACCTGCCGCATAAGCCCAGCGCCTGTGTCAAGGCTTGGAGCTTTGTGAACCAGCAAGTCGGCCACTGGGAAAGCCTGATTTACGGCAAGCACACGAGCAGCAGTTCAAGTTGCTCCTACTCGCACACAGTGGTGGCAGGTGAAAGCCTGTATGGAATCGGCAACGCCTACGGCGTGTCGGCCAGCGCTATGCTGTCCGCCAATCCGTGGATATACAACCGCTCCCACCACTATGTCTATGTGGGCGACTCGGTCTGCATTCCTTGAGCTACTGCTCTGATGCGCCGGACGTCTCACGAGGTGCTGCGGAGTTGCCGTAGCACGAGCGCCCAGCATGGCGTACCAGCAGCCCGTCGGTGTCCGTAATCGGAGGGCCAGGCATGGGCGCCTGCCTAAAGGCGCCTGGACACAACCGCATACGTTTTAGCCTACGGCCAGGCTTCTCGAAGAGGAGCCTGGCTTCTTTTCAGGTATAAATTTTCAGGTACAATGCTCCCCATGCATATCGGCGTCTTGACCCATAACTACCCGCGCTTTGCGGGTGACTTCAGCGGCACCTTTGTCGAAGCGCTGTGCGACGAACTGGCGCGCCAGGGCCATCAACTGACAGTCTGGGCGCCCTATGACCCAGCCTACACACGCCCGCTCACCTACACCCCTGACCCTGCGCCCAGTTCGGCGCCCGGTTCTCCAGCCGCTTCTCCAGCCGCGCAGACCGTTGCGCTGCGTCTCTACCGCTACGCCTGGCCGCCCCGCCTGCACCGGCTCGGTTACATGCGCTCCATGCAGGCGGACCTGGCGCTGCGGCTGGAGGCCTATCTGCTCAGCCCGGCCCTCTTTGCAGCCGGCGCGCGCAAGGTGCTGGCCGACGCGCGCCGGCTGCGCCCGGATGTGCTGCACGCCCACTGGGTGCTGCCCAACGGGTTTTTGGGTGCGCTGGCGAGCCGCCGGCTGGGCATCCCGCTGACCGTCTCGGTGCCAGGGTCGGATGCACAGGTGGCGGCCAAAAACCCGCTCTTCCGACGCATGGCCGCCTTCACCTTTGCCCAGGCCGGTCTGCTGACCGCCAACAGCGCCGAGCTGCGCGATGCGGTGCTGCCGCTGGGGGCGGACATCCGCAAATTCGACATGATTATCTACGGCACGGACCCCCACACGCTGCGGCCCAACCCGGCAGGTACAGACGCGCTGCGCGCCCGGCTCGGCATTGCCCCCGCGACGCCGGTGATTTTGTGTGTGGGGCGCATGGTGCCCAAAAAGGGCTTTGACGTGCTGCTGCGTGCGCTGGCCGAACCGCTGCTGGCGGCGCGCGATCTGGCCGCGGTCATGGTCGGCGGCGGCGATGAGCTGGCGGCGTGGCAGCAGTTAGCCGCCGAGTTGGGCGTGGCCGAGCGCGTCCACTGGGTGGGCAGCGTACCCAAAACCGAGATCGGCATCTACTACAACATGGCCGACATGCTGGCCATGCCCTCCGTCTCACGCCCCGCCGACGGCCTCAATGTCTGCGTGCTAGACGCCATGAGCTGCGCCCGCCCGGTGGTCGCCAGCATCGTAGCGGGCAACCCGCTGGCAGTCATCGACGGCGTAACGGGGCTGCTGGTGCCCGAACAGGCGCCGGCGGCGCTGGCCGCCGCCGTGGCCGCCCTGCTCGACAACCCGCCGCGCGCCCGCGCGATGGGAGCGGCAGGCCGCGCACGCATCGAGACGGAGCTGGGCTGGCCGCAGTTGGCGCGCCGCTATGTGGCCCATTTTGAACAACTGCGCAGCCAGGCAGCGCACAGGTAGCGCCGGAAGCAAGGCGCAATCAAAGACGCCGGACAGCTTGCGCCGCCCGGTGTCTGTCCTGTTGTTTCAAAGAAGCTCTATGCCCGCTGCGGCTTAAAAGCCGTTTTCGGCGATCACATCCTTGTACCACAAAG
Organism: Caldilineales bacterium; assembly: GCA_038205395.1. Classification (GTDB taxonomy): domain Bacteria; phylum Chloroflexota; class Anaerolineae; order Caldilineales; family Caldilineaceae; genus Fredericiella. The sequence goes on along the minus strand of JBBRBX010000076.1, from coordinate 25,083 downwards.
CGCTGTCCTTGAGGATGCGCTGCTGGCTCTCGAAGTCTACCCAGGTGATGCCGAAGCGCTGCTTGTAGCCCTTGGCCCACTCAAAGTTGTCCATGAATGACCAGACAAAATAGCCGGCTAGCGGTGCACCCGCCAAGATGGCGCGATGCGCAGCCAGAAAATGCTGGCGCAGATAGTCAGTGCGGCGGGCGTCGTGCACGTGGCCCTCTTCGTCAGGGCCATCGGAATAGCTGCAGCCGTTCTCCGTGATATACATCTTGGGGATTGAATAATCAAAATAGAGCCGGCACAAGAGATGGTACAGGCCATTAGGGTAGACCTCCCAATCCATCTCCGTGCGCGGTAGGGTCGCCGCCTCACGCGCCGGGGTGGGGATGGGGCTTTCTTCACTCTGCGCCTTCACCACATCGCGCGTATAGTAGTTGACGCCCAGGAAATCGGTCGGGACGGCAATGGTGGCCATGTCGCCCGGCTGCACAAAGTCCAGCCCATCGGGGGCCATGCCCCCCTGCGTAAATGCAGCGACCATATCGGCAGGATAGCCGCGCCCGTAGACAGGGTCGATAAACCAGCGATTGGAATAGCCGTCCGCCCAATTGGCGGCGGTCAGGTCGGCGGCGCTGCGGCTGGCGGCTTCGATCCAACTGAAGTTCAAGGTAATGCCGACCTCACTGTCCGCACTGTTGGCGCGGATCAGCGGCACAGCCATCCCGTGCGAAAGCAGCACATGATGGGCCGCGTGCAGGGCAGCAGGCCAGTTGTCCTTCCAGCCGGGCGCATGTTCGCCGATCTGGTGGCTGAGAAAGCTGACGCACCACGGTTCGTTGTGCGTGATCCAGTTCTTCACGCGGTCGCCCAGATGGCGGCTGATTACGTCGGCGTATTCGGCAAAGGCTTCCGCAGTGGCGCGCTCCGGCCAGCCGCCCCGATCCTGCAGCGCTTGCGGCAGATCCCAATGGTAGAGCGTGGCAAAAGGCTTGATGCCTGCTTCCAGCAGCCCATCGACCAGACGGCTGTAGAAATCCAGCCCGGCCTGGTTGACCGCACCCGTACCATCCGGCAGGATGCGCGGCCAGGCGATGGAGAAGCGATAGGCATCCAGCCCCATCGACTGCATCAGCGCGATGTCGTCTTCCCAGCGATGGTAGTGGTCGCAGGCCACATCGCCGTTGGAGCCGTCAATGACCTTGCCGGGGGTGTGGGCAAAGCGATCCCAGATGGATTCGCCCTTGCCGTCTTCCTGCCAGGCGCCTTCGATTTGATAAGAAGATGTCGCCGTGCCCCAGAGGAAGTTGTCGGGAAAGTGAAATGTGGCCATGCAGTCCTCTCCTTTTGTGCTGCAATTGCTTTGCTGCGCACCGCTAGCGGCGCGTAAATGATAGGGAACCAAGAGTGGTGCGCACAAGTCTATTGGGTGGTCCCGTTTGGGTGGCCCGTTTGTTGGGGCCAATGATTGGGCAAGCCCGCTGGTTTGCCTTCTGGAAAGTATATCATGTACACGGAACAATCTCAGCAAATGCAAACAAAACCCTCTGTACGCCGCCCTGTTTTGTGGGGCGCATTGTTTGTTCTGCTTCTGGGCGCGGCCGCCTGGTCCGGATTGGCAGGCGAGAAAAAGGTGCAGGCGCAGACGGCAGGCGGCATCACCGATCTGCACGGCTTTGAACTGCTGAACGCCGGGCAAGGCTGGCTGTGGCAGGGCGACGACCTAAACTGGACGCAGGACGGCGGCGTCACCTGGCAGCGCATCACGCCGGCAGCCGGCGCGGGATACAGCCTGGCGGACGTGCATTTTGCCGGCCCGGCGGCAGGCTGGGCGCTGCTGCTCTCCAAGCCCCAGCCTGGCAGCGTTCCCCAGGCGCTGCTGGCGGCCAGCACCGACGGCGGCGTCACCTGGCAGCAAAGCGCCCTTCCGCCTGCGCTGGCCGCAGCCGTGGCGCAGGCCAAAGCGGTGCATCTCCTCCCGCTGCGCGCCGGCGCAGGCTGGCTCGCCGCCGAGACGGCGGGCGGCAGCAACTTCAGCCGCGGGGCGCTCTGGTACACGGAGGATGGCGGCGCCACCTGGGAGGCCAGAACGCTGCCGCTGGCTGAGCCGGTGCAGTTTGTCGATAAGCGCCAGGGCTGGCTGGCGGGTGGCCAGCGCGGCGATGCGCTGTGGCGCACCCAGGATGGCGGCCTGTCGTGGGCTGCGCAGCCGCTGCCGCGCGCGCAAGCGCCGGGAGAGCGGCTGCAGGTCTACCCGCCGCTCTTTGCCGCCGATGGGATGCAGGCGCTGCTGCCGATCCTGGTGCGCAGCAGCGACCACCAGACGCTGGAGTGGTACACGAGCAATGGGGAGAGTGACCAATGGCGGCCGGCGCAGCGTATCTCGCTGCCGTTAACCGGCGGCTACCCCAATGTCGCCGCCGTCGATCCCCGCGCCTGGCTGCTGGCGCAGACCGGCTCGATCCTGCCGCCCGTTGCGCCGCTGCCCTTCTTTGCCAACTTCGCACTGCATCCATCTTCAGCGGCGCAAGCGGGCGCCGCGCTGGTGCAGGTGAAGATGGGGTCGACGCAGACCGGCTGGGCGCTGGCGGCAGCCGCCGGCCAGAACGCGCAGCTTCTGGCTACGGCAGACGGCGGGCGCACATGGCAGCCTATGCCGCTGCCTGCCGCCACATCGGCAGCAGAGGCAAGCGCCCCTCCCCCCGCCGCTGGTCCGGCTGCCGCCCAGGACACAGTTTCCCGCACAGCCGTGGCGCGCGGCGCCGGGTTCGACGTCTGCGATCTGCCCTATATTTCCGAACTTGCCGCCTGGTACAGCGCAAGCCCCTACCGCATTATCAACCTGTATCTGGGCGGCAGCGTGCGCTACTGCGATAACGAACAATTGACGGCGCAGGCGGTCAGCCAACTGTCCGCCCAAGGCTGGTCATTTATCCCCACCTGGGTGGGGCCGCAGGCGCCTTGCTCCGGCTATAAAATTCGCTTCAGCGCCAACCCCACCGATGCCTACAGCCAGGGACGGGCCGAAGCGGAAGCGGCTCTGGCCGCGGCCACGGCGTTGGGGCTGAGCGAGGCGGACGGGTCGGGCACGATCCTCTACTATGATATGGAAAGCTTTGACCCCGTCGATGAAAGCTGTATTGCCGCCGCGCAGGCCTTTGTCAGCGGCTGGAGCAGCCGGCTGCACGAGCGCGGCAGCCAGTCCGGCCTCTACGGCTCAGCCTGCAGCCCGCGCATTGCCGATTATGCGGCGCTGCCGTCCGCGCCGGATGCCGTGTGGGTGGCGCAGTGGAATCGCGATGCTTATGACCCCGCCATGAACGTGTGGGGCATTGCCTGCCTGGATGACAGCCTGTGGACGCGCTCGCAGCGCATCCGCCAATACACGGGCGGGCATGACGAGAGCTGGGGCGGGGTGACGCTGGAAATCGACAGCAACGTAGCGGATGGGCTGGTGGCCGACCCTGGCCGAACGCAGGCGCCGCCGACGCCCACCCCACCACCTACGCCGCAGCCGGTTGTGCTGCTGGAAACGGCGGAGCTTACGCCGCGCTACGCAGACGGCATGTGCGGGGCAGGCTGGCATCTGCTGCCCAACGAACGCGGCTATCCCGCCTTTCTAGCCACCAACCGCAACCGCAACGGCACAATTCCGCCGCAGGCCACCCCGCTGGCGGCGCAGTGGCGGGCGGACGTGCCGGTGGATGGCAGCTACCGGGTCGAGGCCTATATACCGGCGCATGAGCCGATCCGCTGGCTGTGCCCGGAAGGGCTGCTGCCGAGCGACACGGCCACGGCGCATTATGCGGTGCAGCACGCGCAGGGAACAGTGCACCAGGTGATGGACCAGGCCGCCGCGCAAGGCGGCTGGCTGCTGCTGGGCGCTTTCCCCTTTCGCGCTGCGCAGCCGGCGCAGGTGACGCTGGAGACGTTGACGGAGGAGGCAGCACACTCGCGCACAGTGGCGGCCAGTGCGCTGCGCCTCACACGCGTCGGAGACGCGGGCAGCCAGTTCCTCTACCTGCCCCAGATTCGCCGGCAGTAGAGAGACAACCGCTCCAGCGCACGGCATAGAGATTAGCAATGAGTATTGTCGGACGAAATCATGAACAGCCCCGTAGGTCCACGCTTGCAGCGTGACACTGCTTTGCTTGGCTGGGAAGGCTGGCCGTCACGCTGCAAGCGTGACCTACATGCTGCGGCACACCCTTGTCCCAATATTGCACGCTTCCGGGCGGGTTGACACCTGTCTGGCAGCGGCGTAGACTGAGCGCATGACGGAGCCAGTGAGTGCGGAAAAGAAGGCCCTCTATCGGCGCGCGGCGTTGGAACGCGAGGAGGCGCGCCGCCAAGCCGGCAGCGTGCGCCGCCAGGCCGGCAGCGTGCGCCGCCAGGCCGCGCTGGCCGTGGCACAGCAGACGGCGGCGCTGCTCAAACAGAACTATGGCGCCACGCGTGTCGTGCTCTATGGCTCCACCGCCCACGGGCGCTGGTTTCATGACGATTCCGACATCGACCTGGCGGCGGAGGGAATCCCGGCCGATTCCTATTTGCGCGCCTGGAATGCCGTTGACGCCCTCACCCCCGACTTTGAGGTCAACCTGTTGGATTGGGGAGATGCCACACCTGCGCTGTTGGAATCAATCGAACGCGAAGGGATACCGCTATGATTGCGCGCTATCGCCTGCTGCTGCAGCGCATCCAACAAGAGGTCGATGCGCTGGAGCGCACACAGACGGCTGTCCAGCGGCATTGGCAGTCGGCATTTCGACTTGCCGCCGACCAGGACGCCTACGTCAACTCGGTCGCCTTGAATTTACACAGCTTCTATTCGAGGTTGGAGCGCATCTTTGAATTGATCGCCGATGAAGTTGATGACGTCAAGCTGCGCAGCGGGGAATGGCATCTTGAACTTGTCCGGCAGATGACGGTCGATATGGGGGCAGTTCGTCCGCCAGTGCTGGACATGCAGACGGCGGCGCGGCTGGACGAACTGCGCCGCTTTCGCCATCTCGTGCGCAACAGCTATACAGACGATCTCGCCCCCGAACGTATGCGGCGCATCGTTGAGGAACTGCCTGCGCTCTGGCAGGCTGTACGCGTGCAGTTGACGCGCTTCAGCGCGCATCTGGACGATCTCAGCCACGCCGACGAAATCGGTAAGCAGTAAAGAGCGATGCAAACAGGCGGCGCGAGAGGGCTGATCAATCAGGGGGACATTTACTGGGTGACGCTGGAAGCGCCTGATGCACTGGAAGCCGCCATTCCCCACCCGTATGTCATCGTGCAGGACAACCTGTTCAACCACAGCCGCATCCACACGGTGGTGGCCTGCGCGTTGACCTCCAACCTTCGGCGTGTGAGCGACACCCCCGGCAACGTGCTGTTGGAAGCGGGAGAAGCCAATCTGCCCCGTCAAAGCGTCGTGGAAGTGTCGAAAGTCTCAAGCCTGGAAAAAAGCCGGTTGGCAGGCTACATAGGCACGTTGAGCCGGCAGCGCGTCGACCAGATACTGGCGGGCATGCGCTTTTTGCAACTGTCGTTTTTCGACCGCTGACCGTCCAGACTTGCACCATAAAAAAAGACACCGAGTTTTATATAAAACTCGGTGTCCTGGTTATAACGAACGATGTGCGGCCGGCAGCGGGGGTTAGGAATCCTGCTGCGCCATCGGCAGTTCCACCGGAATCGGCGCCTGCTCGATGATGGTGAAGGTGAGCTTGTTCTCTTCCTCACTCTCAGGGTTATAATCCACGACAACATGGTCGCCGGTCTTAACATCCCCCTTGAGCAGCCGTTTGCTCAGCTCATTCTCCACCCGGCGCTGCAGAAGACGGCGCAGCGGGCGGGCGCCATAGTTGGAATCGTAGCCGACTTCCGCAATATGGTCGGCGGCAGCCCCGCTCAATTCCGCCGTAAAGCCCAACTCATCCATGCGCACGCTGATGTCCTGCATGAGCAGCTGCACAATCTTGCGAATCTGGTCGCGGGTCAACAGGTCAAAGACGATGATCTCGTCGATGCGGTTGAGGAACTCAGGCCGGAACAGCCGCTTCAACTGGCTGCTGTACTCGCTCTGCGTGTACTTGCTCTCGTCAAAGGTCGGCGTCATAAAGCCCAGCGGCCCGCGCTTGACGGCCTCCGCCCCCACATTGCTGGTCATAATGATGACCGTGTTGCGGAAGTCCACCACACGCCCCTGACCATCGGTCAAGCGGCCATCATCCATGATCTGCAGCAGCGAATTCCACACATCGGGGTGCGCCTTCTCCACTTCGTCGAAAAGGATCACCCGGTAAGGGCGGCGGCGCACCTGCTCGGTAAGCTGCCCACCTTGATCGTAGCCGACATAGCCCGGAGGCGCCCCAAAGAGACGGCTGACGGTGTGCGGCTCACGGTACTCGCTCATGTCCACCCGCAGCAGCGCCTCGTCGTCGTCGAAGAGGAAACCGGCCAGCGCCTTCGCCAATTCCGTCTTGCCTACACCGGTCGGCCCCAGGAACAAGAAGGTGCCGATAGGACGCTTGGGGTCCTTGAGACCGCTGCGCGCACGCCGGATGGCATCGCTGACGGCGGTGACGGCCAGCTCCTGGCCAATAATCCGCTTGCGCAGATGCTCTTCCATGTCCAGCAGTTTCTCGGTTTCGGCCTGCAGCATGCTGGAGATCGGGATTCCGGTCCACGAACTGACGACGCTGGCGATATCACGGGCATCGACAATCTCGTCCAGATCAACTTCCAGCCGCCACTCTTCGGCCTGCTCGGTGTACTCGCCTTCAATGCGCACCCGCTCAGCCTTGTACTGGGCGGCGTTTTCATAGTCGCGCGTCTCCCAGGCCTTTTCTTCCTGCGCCCGCAGCTCCGCCAGCTGCAGCTTCATCTCTTTGAGACGGGGCGGCATTAGGAACATAGCCACACGCAGCTTGGCGGCGGCCTCGTCCATGAGGTCGATGGCCTTATCGGGCAGGCGGCGGTCCGTGACATAGCGATGGCTGAGCTTGACGGCCTGCACCAGCGCCTCATCATCAAATTCCACCTTGTGGTGCTCCTCATAGCGACCGCGCAGCCCACGCAGAATGGAGATGCTGTCCTCGACTGTCGGCTCATCCACATAGACGGGCGCAAAGCGCCGTTCGAGCGCGGAGTCGCGTTCGATATGCTCGCGATACTCGTCCAGCGTGGTGGCGCCGATGCACTGCAGCTCGCCGCGCGCCAGGGCCGGCTTGAGCATGTTGGAGGCATCCATGGCGCCGGCGGCATTGCCTGCGCCCACCACCGTGTGCAGTTCGTCGATAAAGAGGATAATCTCGCCCTCACTGCGCTGGATTTCCTCGATGCAGGCTTTGAGCCGCTCTTCAAATTCGCCGCGGAAACGGGTGCCGGCCACCATCGCGCCCAAGTCGAGCGAGATCACCTTCTTGCCCAGCAAGGTGTCGGGCACATCCTTGGCAATAATTTTCTGCGCCAGCCCTTCAACAATGGCGGTTTTGCCCACACCGGCTTCACCGATGAGAACCGGGTTGTTCTTGGTGCGGCGCGAAAGCACCTGCAGCACGCGCAGCACTTCGGCGTCGCGCCCGATCACTGGGTCCAGTTTGTTCTCGACCGCCGCCTTCGTCAGGTCGCGGCCATACTTTTCCAAAACACGGTACTTGCTCTCCGAACTCGGTTCCGTCACACGCTGGCCATTGCGCACGGCGGTGATGGCCTCGGCAATGCGCTCTTTGGTGACATTGGCCTCACGCAGCACCGTGGCGCTGGGCGTGTTGCGCTCGGAGGCGATCGCCAGCAGGATATGCTCCGTGCTGATGTATTCGTCCTTCAGGCGCATCGCCTCTTCATAGGCAATATCCATAATCCGCTTGAGGCGCGGCGTGATAAACACCTGGGCGGTCGAGCCGCTATAGGGGTTCATGCTGGCGCGCGGCATGCTCTCCAGCACACGCTCCAGCTTCTGCTGCATCTCCTCGATGGAAACTTCAAGCTGCTGCATCACCTGTGGCACAGCACCGCCGCTCTGCTGCAGCAAAGCTAAAAAGATGTGCTCGGTGTCCACCTGGGTATGCTTGTATTGCTGCAATATTTCATAAGCCCGCATAGCAGCTTCTTGGGCTTTTTCGGTAAAACGATCAAATCGCATCATAGAGAATAGTTTGTCTCCAGTCTTGAATCTAAGCCTGTACTAGTTGTACTCCACTCTACGTACGAACCAGGTAACAAAGACTCCGAACTATTGCTTCTCTAACGTGGTGCAAACACGCTGCAAACGTTGTTTTCTAAACGGCAACCGCCGCCCCGCTCAGCCCAACATCTCGATGGCGTAATCGACCAACTGGGCGTCCAGCCGCCACTGCTCCACATGGGTGGCGACGTGCTGCAGCTGGCGGTGGGCGAGCGCCGCGCTCTGGCTGACACAGGCCACTTCCAGTGTAGCACGCGTCCAGACATCTTGCTGGTCTGCCTCGCAAACCGACACGTTGAATTCGCGGCGCAGACGGGCAATCAGCGGCTTGAGAATGCTGCGCTTGCCCTTGAGGCTGTCATTGAGCGGGAGATAGAGTTCAATCGTAAGCAGTGCGACGGCCATATTTCATCGCTGCCGGGTCCACTCATCATTGGCGAACTGTTCGCGGATCAGGGCCGACGCGCGGCGCATCTCATAGGAAGTCAACTGGGTCGTTTTGAACGTCAGCGCCAGCGTCTCTTCAAAGCCCTGGCGCATCACGCGGCAGACCGAGGCAAACTGCACCTTGGGGTCGTCATCCGTCACGTTGATGGCCTGGGCCAATGTGCAGGCGCGGCTTTCCAGTTCGGCGCGCAGCGAGCGGGCGGCGTCCGGCTCCAAAACCAGCAGATCAATCAGGCGCGTGATGGCGCCGGAAAGCGGCAGGCTGCCATGCTGGAGCACATACCCGGCGCGCCGGCTCTGCGCGCTCCCGATCAGCTTGCGCCCGCCGGCGGTGATCTCATAGGCGCTGGGCACTTCAAAGCAGGCGGCGGAGACATCATTGCCTGCGCGCACCGAAGCGGGCGCCTTCTGCGCCGCCACGCCCATTTGGCGCAGCCCCGCCAACAGCGCATTGCTGATGTTGAGATAGGCGTCCATCACACCGCCGGCCAGGCGCAACTCGCCTTGCGGGGCCGCCACGGAGTAAGTGAACTCGTCGGTGTGCAAAATGGCGCGCCCCCCCGTGGGCCGGCGCACAACCTCATACCCCGCCGCCGCGGCGGCGCTGTGGTTGATCTCGGCGTGCGGCTGGTGGCGGCCCAGGCTGACTGCCGGCGGCAGCCATTGATAAAAGCGCAGGGTGGGCAGGCTGTCTCCCGTCGCACAAGCTTCGGCGATAGCCTGGTCAATGGCCATATTGGCCGCGCCCGAACGGGGCTGGTCATCGATCACCAGCCGCCACACAGCCGGTGCATTCTTTGCTGCACCAACTGCCATGGTCTGCTCAAAAACATTTACGCCTACAGAAACGGTCATAATTAGATGGCTCTCCTCAAACCCGAAATAAATTTCTATAAAGTGCTTTCACTCGCCTCATTCTACTATACAGATCGACGCCGAAAGCACCCTTTTAGTTTCTATCTTGGTTACTTGCGGTGACGTAATTTTACAACACAAAGCCATACAGAAAGCTGTCTTTTCGCTTGCGGTTAGGCAGCAAAGGGCAAGGCGGCCACGCGCACTTTCTGATCGCCGCACTGCAGTTCCGTCCCAGCGTCGGAATAGGGGCGTTTTACAATCGCCAGGGCCAGAAAAGCGGCGCAAGCCGGCGAATACGCGGCGCTGGTGACAAAACCGACTTCCCGCCCCTCGGCGCTCAGCGGCGCGCCGGCAGCCGGCAGCTGCTCGCCAATCAAGCCGACCAGCGTGCGCGTCACCTTGTTGTATGTCACCTGGCGGGCGATAATCTCCTGGCCGGTGTAACAGCCTTTGTTGTCGGCGCACGCCCAGCTCAGACCCGCCTCCAGCGGGTTGTACTCCCCCACCAGCTCACTTCCCGGCAGCGGGCGACCCAGTTCAATGCGGCGCACCTGGTAGCCGGCGTCGCTGTGCAGCAGCGTGGCCTGCAGCGCAGTCAGACGGCTGATGACTTCCTCCACCTGCTCCACCGCAACGACCAGCTCGTACCCCGGCACATCATAGTGCGGCTGAGAGACGGCCAGCAGCCCGTCGTGGCTGCGCCAGCCGTTCTCGCCCGCTGCCGGCATGTCCAGCCCCGCCGCGGCCAGAACCAAAAACGCCTGTGGCCCCATCAGCCGCAGACGGCTGAACCGGCTGCTCAGATCGCTCACCTGGACTTTGTCCATAAAGAAGATCTGGCTGCGCAGATGGCGGGCCAGCGCCTCGCCGGCCCCGCGCGCAGGCAGCAGCAGCAAGTCATCCTGCCGCGCCACGACCGTAAACACCTGCACAATCTTGGCCGTGGGGCTGGTAAGCACCGTCACGCACGACTGCCCCTCCGCCAGCGCCGCAATATGGTTGGTGGTCATCCGCTGCAGGAAATCGACGCGGTCGGCGTCACGCAGGGCAAGCACACCGGCGTCGGGTCGTAACTGCAGCGCCGCCTCCTGGCGCAGCGCCTCATATTCCGTTTGCGCCGGCGCGTCGCGGACCGGCCCGCCGGCTGTTGGTGTAGTCGCCATTTGCTTCTCCTTGGCTTCGCTCATGATCTCACCGCTATGTCCCGATTACGTCCCATAGCGCTCGATGAAATCAATAATCTTATAAAACATTTCCCTGCCGGCGTCAGTCAGATTGTCTCCGATGCCCAGATAATGGCTGGTATCGCTGTAGTAATAGCTCTCGACAGGGACACCGGCGGCACGCGCCGCCGCTTCCAGTTCATACGCCTGCTCAATCGGCAGGACGCGGTCGGCGGCTGTGTGGATGAGCAGGGTGGGCGGCAGTTCAGCGGCGACAAAGACCGGCGAGTAACGCAGCAGGGTGAGAGGGTAGAGATTGGGCAGCCCGAACGCAGGCACGAGCAGTTCAAAGTTGGGCGGCATGACCAGTTTGCCGGCGTAATAATCGGCTGCGCCGTCGAAGGCATTGGCGAGACCGCCGACCGACACCCAGCCGCCCAGCCGGTCGCCCGCCCTGCGCACGAGACGGGCGAGAATGGCGCTGCTGTAGCTGCCGCCCATCGCCACCGGCCGGTTGTCGCCCACCTCGCCGCCCAGCGCACCGGACTGCGCCAGCGCCAGCGCGGCGCGCACATCTTCGGCCTGCGCATCCGCATCCACCCCGCGCGCCGCCACGGGGGAAAGCGCCACCAGCGCATAGCCTTGCGCCGCAAATGCCGTGCTGACCGCCTGCCAGTCACCCACCGCTGTGGGCGCGACAAAGAGGACCAGCGGGAAGCGATCATCCGGCTGTGTATCCAGCGGCAGATACAGCCGCAGCGTATCCACCGTCACGCCATCGCGATCAAAGGCAAAGGCGCGCACCTGCGCCGCCGCGCCGGGCGGGAACGGCGCTGTGGCGGTATATTCCGCCGTCATACGCAGCGCCAGCCCGGCGGCGTCCAGCGGTGCAGCGTCCGGCGCCGGCAGTTCAAGCGCCAGATCGGGCGCGTGGGTGGTCAAGCCGCTCGCAACCGCCAGCGGCACGGGACCACCCCACGCATTGTGCAGCGCCGTCTCAGCATAACCGGGAGCCACGGCCGCCACCACATAGTCGTCGGCAGGAATGCCGGTGATGGTGTAGCGGCCGGCGGCATCGCTGTGTGCGCTGTGGGCGCGCCCCGTGCGCTCCGCCACCAGCACGCTGGCCCCGGCCAGGGGCCGGCCGCCGGCCAGGATGCGCCCGCTGATGCTCCCGCGCGGCTGATCCAGTGTGGCGCTGGGCAGCGCGTCCAGCCGGCGCGCCAGCTGGTAGCCCAGCACATTCAGTTGGGGGCTGGGTCGGCAGCCACTAAGAAGGGAGATACTGAGCAAGCAGGCGCTGAGCAGGCAAACAGCCGGCAGCAGTGCGATCCGGATGGACAGGCGCGTCATGCCCCCTAGTATACCTTACTTCTGCACCTTACACGGCCTGCCCCCGGCGATGGGTGGCGGTAGAAGCACCCCCGCCACCGATTCAAATCGGTGGCTATCGGGATGCGAAACCCACCGAGGTGGGTTGGCGTGCGGCGAGACGTCGCCTGTGCCAACCGGTTTGCAACCGGTTTCGCATGGGGTAGCCGGTGAATTGATTCACCGGCGGGGGTAGTCGGCACGTGAAGTCGCCATTCCAATCGATACTGTTTTTGTCTCTGCCTTGTCTCTCGTTTTTGTCTCTGGTTTGCGACCAGGAGTATACTGCGCCGATGTATTTTCTTTCCGGCTCCCATGTTCATCCATCCCTGGCCCAAACTATCCCATGACTGACGGCTACTATCGCTTCCCCACCATTTCGCAAGATACGCTTGTCTTTGTTTCCGAAGATGACCTCTGGACAGTCCCGCGCCAGGGCGGCATTGCGCGCCGGTTGACCAGCAACCTGGGTGAAGTGAACTACCCGGCGCTGTCGCCGGATGGGGAGTGGCTGGCCTTTGTCGGGCGCGAAGAGGGCAGGCCGGAAGTCTACCTGATGGCGGCGGGCGGCGGCAGCGCCCGGCGGCTCACCTATCTGAACAGCGCCTGCCAGGTGTTGGGCTGGGACAGGGAAGGCCGTTCGGTCATCTTTGCCAGCGCCTACAACCAGGTGCATCGCGGCGCCTACGGCATTTTCAGCATCGGCATGGAGACCGCCAACGGCGCGGTGCAGCAGCTGCCGGTGGGGCTGGCGCGCAGCATTGCCTTTGGCCCCCATGGAGCAGTGGTGCTGGGCCGCAGCCTGGGCGACCCGGCACGCTGGAAACGCTATCGCGGCGGCACCGCCGGCCATCTCTGGATTGACCGCAGCGGTGACGGCCAGTTTGCGCGGCTGCTGCCCGAACTGGACGGCAACATTGCCGCGCCCATGTGGCTGGGCGACCGAGTTTATTTTGTCAGCGACCACGAAGGCATCGGCAATCTGTATAGCTGCAGCGCCGCCGGCGAAGAACTGCGCCGCCACACGGACCACGAGGATTTCTACACCCGCAACCCCAGCAGCGATGGCCGGCGCATTGTCTACCACGCCGGGGCCGACCTCTATGTCTACGACCCGCAGACGGAACGCAGCGAGCCGGTGGCGGTGGACTGGCGCAGCCCGCGCGTGCAGCGCAACCGCCGCTTTGTCGCCGCCAGCTCTTATCTGGAGACGGCGCGCCTGCGCCCGCAGGGCGACGCTTTGGCCCTGACCACGCGCGGCAAGGCCTTTGCCTTTTACAACCACGAAGGGCCGGTTTTGCAGCTTGGCCGGCGCAACGGCGTGCGCTACCGGCTGCCGGAGTGGCTCAACGATGGCCGCCACATCCTAGTGGTGGACGACGCCGCCGGGGAAGAAGAGCTGGCGATCTACAGCAGCTCCCCCGACGACGAACCGCGCCGGCTGCCGGCGCTGGATATTGGCCGCCCGGTGGCGCTGCGCATGGCGCCGCACGAAGACAAGGTGGCGATCAGCAACCACCGCAACGAACTGCTGGTCGTCGACCTGGCAAGCGCCGCGCTGACGGTAGTCGACCGCAGCGAGTGGCGCCCGATTGCCGGCTTTGACTGGTCCCCGGATGGCCGCTGGCTGGCCTACGGGCTGGCCACCACCTTGAGCACCACCGAGATACGCCTTGTGCGGCTGGCGGATGTACCGGATGCACCGAATGCACCGGATAGCGAGGCGGTCGGCGAGGCGGACGACGGCGAACCGGCCATCGGCCAGCCGGTGACAGTCACCCAGCCTGTTCTGCACGATGTCTCGCCCGCCTTTGACCCGGAGGGCAAGTATCTCTACTTCCTCAGCCATCGCGAATTCAATCCCGTCTACGACACCCTGCAGTTCGATCTGGGCTTCCCCTGGGGAATGCGCCCCTACCTGGTGACGCTGCGCGCCGACCTGCCCAATCCGTTTATTCCGCAGCCGGGCGAAGAAGACGAGGAAGACGAGGAGGCTGACGAGGAGCCGGGAGACGAAGAGACGGGAGACGGCGAAGCGGAAGATGAAGCGCCAGGCGATGAGGATACAGGCGACGAGGATACGGGTGAATACGATGAGGATGATGAGGAAGCGGACTTTGCTTCTCACGCCGCAGCGCAGCCGCCGCTAGCAAGCGCAAAGCACGCCGAACACGCCACAGCGAACAGCAAGACGCATTCCGGCGCGCAAAACGCAAAAACAGGGGATAAGAAGGAGCAGAAGCGCAAGCCGCTGTTCATTGATCTGGATGGCATCGGGCAGCGCGTGCTGGCCTTCCCCGTTCCCGACGGGCGCTATGGGCAGATTGCCGGCGCACCTGGCCGCGCCCTCTACACCTCGTTCCCCGTGCAGGGCGCATTGGAAGAGGACGATCTCGAAGACGAGCGCGAGACGGAGTTTGGCTCGCTGCGCGCCTGGGTGTTCAAAGAGTATAAGAGCGAAAGCTGCGCCGAGGATGTCAACAGCTTTGAACTGGCGCGCAACCGCAAAAAGCTGGTCTATGCCAGCGGGCGGCGGCTGCGGGTGATTGCGGCAGGCGAAAAAGCGCCCAGCGACAGCGGGCCGGGGCGCAAGAGCGGCTGGATCAACCTGGGCCGCGTCAAAGTATCGGTGCAGCCGCAGGGGGAGTGGGAACAGATGTACCGCGAAGCCTGGCGGCTGCAGCGTGACCACTTCTGGACGGAGGATATGGCCGAGGTGGATTGGCGTGCGGTGTACGAGCGCTACTTCCCGCTGATCGAACGGGTCAGCACCCGCTCGGAATTCAGCGACCTGGTGTGGGAGATGCAGGGTGAGCTGGGTTCAAGCCACGCCTACGAATTCGGCGGCGACTACCGCTCTTCGCCACACTACAGCCAAGGCGTGTTGGGGGCGGATTTCACTTGGGACGCGCAGGCGGGCGGCTATCGCGTCGCCAACATTGTGCTGGGCGATTCGTGGGAAGAAGAAGGCAGTTCGCCGCTGGCGGCGCCGGGTGTCGATGTGCGCGCGGGCGATCTGCTGCTGGCCATCAACGGCCAGCCGCTGGACGCCGAGACCAGCCCCGCACAACTGCTGGTCAACCAGGCCGGCCACGAGGTGCTGCTGACCTTTGCGGCGCGTGCAGACAGCCAGGCCCAGAAACCGGCAGAGAAACCGGACCCGGGGCCGCACCATGAGATCGTGCGCGCCATCCACGATGACGGCGACGCCCGCTATCGCGCCTGGGTGGACGCCAACCGCCGCCTGGTACACGACGCGACCGGCGGGCGCATCGGCTACCTGCACATCCCGGATATGGGGCCGCAGGGCTATGCCGAATTTCATCGCGGCTTTCTGGCCGAGGTGGCGCGCGACGGCTTGATTGTCGATGTGCGCTACAACGGCGGCGGTCACGTCAGCCAACTGCTGTTGGAAAAGTTGGCGCGCCGCCGCATCGGCTATGATAAATCGCGCTGGGGCGGCCTCTCGCCCTACCCCAGCGAATCGGTCGGCGGGCCGGTGGTGGCGCTGACCAACGAACATGCGGGCAGCGATGGCGACATCTTCTGCCACAGCTTTAAGCTGCTCAAGCTTGGCCCGCTCATCGGCAAACGCACCTGGGGCGGCGTCATCGGCATTTCCCCGCGCAACGCGCTGGTGGACGGCACCGTCACCACGCAGCCGGAGTTCAGCTTCTGGTTTGAAGACGCCGGCTGGGGGGTGGAAAACTACGGCACCGACCCCGACATTGAGGTGGAGATGACGCCACAGGAGCAGGCTGCCGGGCGCGACCCGCAGCTGGCAAGCGCGGTGGCGGAGGCGCTGCGGCTGTTGGCCGATCATCCGCAGCGGCGGCCCGACATCAGCCGGCGGCCCAGCCGGGCGCTGCCCAAGCTGCCGCAGCGCAGTGCGGCAGACGGCAGTGCGGCAGACGGCAGTGCAGGAAATAAGTGAGCAGGAAACAAGTGCCCAGCAAACAAGTGCCCAGATTGTAAGCTGCACTCTGGTTTACACTGCACTTTGCGCTATTCTGTCAGCTACAGAACACAATCCGAACGGAAACATATTGCAGAGAGCACAGAACCGGCGTATAATCCAGAGCAAGGTCCGCACCTGGTAAAATCCGCCGCCTATCCCTGACCACAGGGCAAGAACGCGACTCAGCCGCCATCCACTGAGCGCTGGTCAGCTATTTCTATGTGTGTCTTCTCCCGCCAAAACGGGAGTTTGCAGTCTATACGCTAGATATAACGGCAGACACAACAAGAGTACGCGCAGTAGAACAACGCAAGTCAAGCTGTAACCAAATCACAACAAGTAGTAATCACAAGTAGTAATCAAAGTAGTAACCACAAGTAGTAACCACAAGTAGTAAGGAGATCCTGTATGCGCAACAAGCTGATGCTTTTGCTCTCCGCGCTGATGGTTGCCACGCTGGTGCTGGCAGCCTGCGGCGGCGGCAATGAAGCGACCCCGGCCCCAGCCGCGCCGGCGGAAGCCACCACCGAAGCCACGACGGAAGCCACGGTAGAAACGGCGACGGAAGCCGCCACCGAGGCCATGACCGACACCGCGCCCATGACCGACACCGGCGCCATGACCGACACCGCGCCCATGACCGACACGACGGGCGCAAGTGCGGCGCCGGCAGCCGGTGGCCCGGCCCTGACGATCTGGGCTGATGGCGAACGCGCTCCGGTGCTCACAGAAATCGGCAAGAACTTCACGGACCAGTATGGCGTCCCCGTCAATGTCGTGGAGAAGCCGATTGGTGATCTGCGCAACGACTTCAAGGTGGCCGCCCCCACCGGCGAAGGCCCTGATATTATCCTGGGCGCGCACGACTGGATCGGCGAGTTGATCGCCAGTGGTCTGCTGGCCGAAGTCTCGCTCGGCGATAAGACCGATATGTTTGCGCCGGCCGCCGTGCAAGGCTTCACCTTCACCGATGGCAAGCTGTACGGCATGCCGCAGGCTGTGGAAAATGTAGCCTTCTACTACAACACCGACCTTGTGCCCACGGCCCCCACCACCTGGGAAGAAGTCGCCACCATCTCGAAGGAAGTTCAGGCTGCCGGCGCCAAGTATGGGTTCCTGATCCAGACCAACGACCCCTACCACTTCTATCCCATCCAGACCGCCTTCGGCGGCTATGTCTTCGGCAAGAATGACGACGGCTCCTATAACGCCGGCGACATCGGCATCAACAGCGAAGGTTCGGTGGCCGCCTTTGATTGGCTGAACCAGATGTACGAGGATGGCTTGCTGGTGCGCGGGGCCAACATCGACAGCGGCCTGCTGCTGTCTGCCTTCCAGAATGGCGAAGCCGCCATGCTGATCAGCGGCCCCTGGGCGCTGAACGGCTTCCGCGAGGCCAGTGTGCCCTTTGCCGTCGCGCCGATCCCTTCCGCCACGCAGCCTGGCCGCCCCTTCCTGGGCATCCAGGGCTTTATGATCAACGCCTTCAGCAAGAACCAACTGCTGGCGCAGACCTTCCTCCAGGAGTTCGTCGCCACCGACGATACGATGCAGGCGATGTTTGACGCCGACCCGCGCGTATCGGCTTGGATGCCCGTAGCCGAGAAGATTGCAGATCCGGAATTGTCGGCCTTCGTTGCTGCCGGCGCCACTGCCGACCCGATGCCGAATATTCCGGAGATGAACTCCGTGTGGAGCGCCTGGGGTGACGCCATGACGCTGATCTCCAACGGCGAGCTGGTCCCACAGGAAGCGCTGGATCAGGCGCAGCAACAGATCGAAACCGCCATCGCAGGCCAGTAGCCATGGCGGCCACAACCAACAATCTATCGGGGGGTGCGCAAGCGCCCCCTGATGCGAAACCAACCAGTATCGCTTCTCTCCTGCTCCGCATTGTTGCGCTGGCTGTGATCGACGCCATCACCATTTGGCTGGTCTACCAAATGCTGGGCGACGGCAACTGGCCGCTGGCAGCCGTGTTGGGGCTGATCACCCTCTGGGTGAACGTCGTCTTTCTGACCGGACGCTTCTATCCGCTGCGCTGGGTGGCGCCGGGGATAGCCTTGATGGGGCTGATGGTTGCCTACCCGATTCTGTTCACGGTGTTTGTCTCATTCACCAACTACGGCACCGGCCACCTGGTCACGCAGCAGCTTGCCATCGAACAAATTGAAGCCCAAGTCTTTTTGCCCCCCAACGCTGTGATCTACCGCTGGACGGCGTTTCAAGACCCTGCGACAAACGAGTACATGCTGTGGCTGACCGACCCCAACAGCGGCGAGAGTTTTACGGTGACGCCGGGCGGCGAGCCGGTTGTCCGTACGGGAGAGCCACCGGCCACCCTCGACAATTTCACCCAGGTGCCGCAAAACCAATTGTTTGTCAAACTGGGTGAACTTTCGGCGCGGACCTTTGGCGTGCCGCCCGACGCAGCCTGGCAGGTCAGCCAGCAGCGGCTGGGCGAAGCGGCGCGCTTCCAGCAGCGCTATGTCTATGACCCCGCCCAGGACGCCATGATTGACCAGCAGAGCGGCGCCGTCTATCGCAATGTCAACGGAGCCTTTACCGCAGAAGATGGGCAGACCCTGTCACCCGGCTTCGCCGTCATTCGCGGCGCATCCAACTACCAGCGGCTGTTTGGCGACCCGGCGCTGCGCACCACCTTTGTCCAGGTCTTTCTCTGGACCCTGGTCTTTGCGCTGGCCTCCGTCTTCCTCACCTTTGTCGTCGGTACGTTCCTGGCCATTATGTTCGACGTGCCGGAGATGCCGCTGCGCGCGCCGCTGCGCTCGCTGCTGCTGATCCCCTACACCATCCCGGCCTTTGTGGCGATCCCCGTCTGGGTCGGCCTGCTCAACCCGCAGTTTGGCGTCATTTCCGGCTTTATTGCCACGCTGACGGGCGGCTATGTCCCCCCCTGGTTCTCCGATCCCATCTGGTCCAAAGTCGGCATTCTGCTGATCCAGACCTGGCTCGGCTTTCCGTATATGTTTGTCGTGGTGACGGGCGCGCTGCAGACGCTGCCCAATGACATCTATGAAGCGGCTGATATGGACGGTGCGAACGCCTGGAACAAATTCCGCAGCATCACGCTGCCCCTGCTGCTGGTCACGGTCGGCCCACTGCTGGTGGCGTCGTTTGCGTTCAACTTCAACAACTTCACCGTGATCGACCTGTACAACCGCGGCGGCCCACCGATCCCCAACGTGCCGACCCCGGTAGGCCATACGGATATTTTGGCCACCTACACCTATCGCGTGGCGTTTGGTGCGACGGGCGCTTCGGATTATGGCTATGCTTCCGCCATCACGATGATGATCTTCCTGCTCCTGATCGTGATCACCATGATCCAGTTCCGCTACACCAACATGTTGGAAGAGCGAGGGCGCAATGTCTAACACCAAGGGCCGCTACACCTCATCCGTCGGTTCGATCAAGCGCGGCAAACAGCTCATGTTGGCGTTTCGCATTGTCCTGGCGCTGATCATGCTGATCTTTGCGCTGTTCCCCATTCTGTGGATTATTTCCGCTTCGTTCAACCCGACCAATTCGCTGGTGGGCCAGCCGCTGATCCCGCCCAACCCCACCTTCGCCAACTATGACAAGCTGCTGAACAGCACCACCAACCCATACTCCCGTTGGTACTTCAATTCTCTTTTTCTGGCGACGGTCGTGACCATCATCGGCACCTCCATCACGACCCTGGCCGCCTATGCGTTTTCCCGTTTCCGCTTCAGCTCCCGCCGTCCTCTGCTGCAGGCAGTCCTGTTGATCCAGGTTTTCCCCAACTTCCTCAACATGGTGGCGCTGTTCCTGATCTTGCAGCAGTTTGGCCGCTATATCCCGCAGTTGGGTCTCAACACCTATGGCGGGCTGCTGCTGGTCTATCTGGGCGGCACATTGGGAGCCAACACCTGGCTGACGAAAGGCTATTTCGATTCGCTGCCGCGTGATTTAGATGAGGCGGCCACGGTGGATGGCGCATCGCCCTGGCAGGTGTTCTGGTTGATCCTCATACCGCTGGTGCGCCCGATCCTGGTAGTCGTGGGGCTGCTGACCTTTATCGGCACCTACTCGGAGTATGTGCTGGCCCGTGTGCTGCTCACGGACAAAAATCTCTACACCTTGTCCGTCGGCCTCAACGCCATGGTTTCCAACCAGTTTGCCCAAAACTGGGGCGTCTTCTCCGCTGGCGCGCTGTTGGCGGCGCTGCCGACCATCCTGCTGTTTATGTTCTTCCAACGCTATCTGGTTGGCGGTCTGACGGCCGGCTCGGTCAAGGGCTAGTCTCGCACATACGAGCAGGGATGAGCGGTGGCCGCCGCTTATCCCTGCCGTCTGCTCACTCTCAAGAAACAAGTCCATTATGGCTACTCCTTCCATCCCACAGTCCGTCATGGCGGACTTTGTCTTTGGCGGCATTGAGGCCGATGAAGGCCGCCTGCTGGCGACGGAGCGGGCGGCGCGTGCCGGCATCCGCCACTTTCAACAGATCGACCCTCTGGACCCGCGGCCCGGCCAGCCGGTGACGCTCACGGTGCAGGTGGGTCCGGAGCTGCTGATCGACCGCGTGACGGTCTATGTCACCGTGGACGGCAGCGAGCCGCGCGGCGCACAGGGACAGGCGCACAATGGCTTTGCCGTTGACTTGACGGCGGGCGGCGTGCGCTGGGAGGGGCTGATCTGGGATTATGTGCGTCTGTGGCAGGGCGAACTTCCGGCCCAGGCCGACGGCGTGCTGGTGCAGTATCGCATTGAAGGCTGGCGCAGCTTCGGCGAACCGCTGTCGGTGTGGAGCCGCGAGATGAACCTGGACCGCAGCGTGGAGCGGCCTGCGCTGTACGGCTACTGGGTCGACAGCCATACGGCCCCCGAATGGGCGCATGAAGCGGTGGTCTACCAAGTCTTTGTCGACCGTTTTTATAACCCGCAGGGCAGCGCTGAGGATGGTTGGCTGACGCCGGAAGCGCTGGGCACCTTTGCCGGCGGCACGCTGCGCGGCGTAATCGACAAGCTGGAATACATCGCCGCGCTCGGCGTTTCGGTGCTGTGGCTGTCGCCGGTGTTTGTAACGCCCAGCTATCACGGCTATGACACCAGCGACTACTACCACGTCGACAGCCATTTCGGTGCGGACGCCGACCTGGTGGAGTTGTTTGAAGCCGCACACCAGCGGGGGCTGCGGGTGCTGCTGGACTTTGTGGCCAACCACACGAGCACGCAGTTTGCCCCCTTTGTCGCAGCGCGCAGCGACCTGCAGAGTCCGTACCGGCGCTGGTTCACCTTTGACGACGCCTATCGCCACGGCTACCGCGCCTTTTTTGATGTGGAAACCATGCCGCAGTTGAACACCGAAGAGCCTGCCGTGCGCGACTATCTGAACCGGGCGGCGCAGCACTGGCTGGCGCTGGGCGCCGACGGTCTGCGCCTGGATTATGCCGCCGGCCCCAATCACCTCTTCTGGAGTTCCTTCCGCGCCGCCTGCCGCGCGGTCAAGCCCGACTGCTGGCTCTTCGGCGAGGTGACGCGCGCCGGCGACATCCTGCGCGCCTACAGCGGGCGGCTCGACGGCTGTCTGGATTTCGCCTTCTGCCGCTCCATCCGCATGTTGTGCGCCGGGGGCGCACCCAGCCTGTCGCCCAGCCTGCCGCTGGGCCAGTTTATCAACCAGGTGGCCAACAGCCGGCGCTTTTTTGGCGAAGATTTTGTCCTGCCCGCCTTTATCGACAACCACGACATGAATCGCTTCCTGTGGGTGGCGAAGGGGGACAAGCAGCGGCTACGGCTGGCGCTGGCGCTGCTCTTTGCGCTGGGCGGGCCGCCGATCCTCTATTACGGCACGGAGGTAGGGCTGGGGCAGCCGCGCGCCAAAGGCTCGCACCGGGAAGAATCCCGCCACCCCATGCTGTGGGGCGACGGCCAGGACCAGGAACTGCTGCACGATGTGCAGGGGTGGATCCGGGCGCGCCGCCGCCATTCCGCCCTGGGGCGCGGGAGCATTCGCACGCTCTATGCGCAGGAGGAGGCGGGCGTTTGGCTGGGCGAACTGGCCCATCGCCAGGACCGCGTGCTGCTGGCGGTCAACAGCGGGCAGGCCCCCGCCACGCTGCCGCTGGCGCCGGGCCGCTACCGCACCGTCAGCGGCGAACGCATCAGCAGCAGCGGCGCCCTGCCGCTGGCCCCACTCGCGGCGCTCTGCCTGTGGCCCGACACGGATACAGCGGAAATGGACGGCACGGCGTGAGAAGCGCCCTGACCTGGGATAACTTTCGCGAGCAGCGGCGCATCTTTGGGCGGCCCTTTGTCGTCGCCCATCGCGGGGCGCAGACGCTGCAGCCGGAAAACAGCCTGCCCGCCTTTTTGTTGGCGCTGGTGCAGGGGGCAGACGCGCTGGAGACGGATCTGCGCTTTACGGCGGACGACGAGTTGGTGCTCTTTCACGACGCCACTGTGGAGCGCACGACCGAGGGCACAGGCGCCGTGCGCGATTACACCCTGGCCGAGCTGCGCCGTCTGCGTCTGCGCAAACCTGGCGGCGGGCTGGTGGCCGAGCCGGTTCCCACCCTGGCCGAGTTGATCGCCGCCACCGGCGGGCAGACGCCGCTCCTGCTCGAACTCAAGGACCCGCTCTTTCTGCACCCTCCCTATGCGGCCAAGCTGGTGGACAGTTTGACCCAGGGCGGCGTCCTGCGCCGTTCGGCGCTGATCTCCTTTCACTACGAGCATGTCGCCGCCGTCCAGTCGCGCTGCCCCGCCATCCCCGTGGGCTATATCAGCATGAAAAACCCCTGGCCGCGGCGGGGGGTGCAGCTGCTTGGCCCGCTGTGGCCGCTGCTCTACGCCAACCCCGCCTATGTGGCGCTGGCGCACCGGCTGGGCAGCATCACCGCCCCCCTCGACCCCAATCCCATCCCGCGCCTGCGCTATTACCTGGCGCAGCAGGTGGACGCCGTGCTGGCTGACGAACCGGGGGCGGTGCTGGCGCGCATTTATGAACTATTGAGAGAGTGAGAGGGGAATAAGTCCCCAGTCAATCGCCGGTTATACCCCATAAGGGCATGATAGCGAACAAGACTCATCAGGAAGAGGGGATCGGCATCGTGTTGCTCACAAACGCAATCCAGCGCCCATCCGGTGACCAGGAGGGCACATTGATTGTCCCTTGGCCGCCATACAGATAGGCGATCACCTTGGGCGCGCCGCCATTGACGGGCATCAGGCGCAGATAGACGCGGCGGGCCGGCGGGTGGTCGTGCGGCTCAACTTCGCCCGCTAGATAGCTGAGAAACACAACCTGTCGCCCGTCGGGCGAAATGTGCGGGAACCAGTTGTCGCACTCGTCATCCGTCATCTGCTCCTGCCCGCTGCCGTCCGCCTTCATTCGCCAGATTTGCATGCGCCCGCTGCGCGTGGAGTTGAAATAAATGGACTGCCCATCGGGCGTATACTCCGGCCCGTCGTCCAGCCCAGAACCACGGGTAAGCTGTTCCTCTGCGCCGCCCGCCGCGTCATCTTCTGCCCCAATGCGATAGATGTCAAACACGCCGTTCCGGTAGCCGGTGTAGACCAGCTGCTTGCCGTCGGGCGACCAGCCGTGCAGATAGGACGGCCCCACCGGCGTCACACGGCGCGGCTGCCCGCCTGCCAACGGCACGATGTACACCTGCGAGTCGTCGCGCTCGTCGTGGCTGCTGATGGCGAGCTGCTCCCCGTCGAACGAGAGCACATGGTCGTTGTTGTTGCGCACGACGTCGCCCGTGTCAATGGGGGCCGGCGTCCTCGTCTGGAGATCAAAGCGGTACAGCCGCCCGCCGCTGTTGTAGATCAGCGCTGCGCCGTCACGCGTCCAGTTGGGCGCCTCCAGCACATCGTCCGCCGCATAGATCACCTCGCGCCGCCCGTCCGCCACGTCGAGCAGCTCCAGCCGGCTCACAAAGGGATCGCGAGCGCGGTCAAAGCCCTTTGCCGCCGGCTTGACGAGACGCACGTTGCGGAACGTCGCCACAGCCGCGGCGCCAGGCAGTGCCCCTGCAAACAGGCCGGCGTACAACTCGTCGCCGAGATCGACATCCGTCGCTGCAACCGTCGTGAACGGATCGCCAAAGCGGGCGGCGGACAGGACATAGCTGTGGCCCTTGCGCTCCAGCTGCACCACATCCGCCCCAGCGAGTGGAGCTTGCACGTGCTCAATGGCCCCACCTTGTGTGCGGCGCACGCGCAGCCAAGGAACGCCCGCCCCATCGACTGCCGCCGCCACATAGGGAGCATACGGCTCCAGCCCGGCCCGCACCAGCAAGCCCAGCCCGCTGCTTTGCCCACCTTCACGCGCAACCACCTGCGCCGTGACAATGAAATCGCCCGCCAGGCGCCGGTGCAGAAAATGCACCGGCGCCTCCTCCCCCTGGACGCCAGGGCCGGCGGGGCCGGCAGGGCTGACCAGCGTGTAGCTCTGCTGCGCCTCGTCATAGGTCGCAGCGCCGGGCCGGCTGCCGGATTGGCCCGCAGGGTCGATGTCTATTTGCTGGTCGAACTGGCCCAAGCTGGGTGTTTGCGCCCTTGTCCCGGTGTTTACCATGTGTACGCCTCCAATTCCTCGGTATGTTCCTCGTAATGTTCATAGGCGCCCAGCAGCATAGGTGCAAACGGCTCGCCCAGCAGTGCGGACAGGCCGTCAGGGTCGTACACTGCGTGCGGGGAAAGCAAAGCCACAACCGCCGGCAGGCGTACCTGCGTCACCGCAAAGTCAGTCAGCACCTCCTCCAGGCTCTGCCCCAGGTTCAGCGAATAAACCCGCGCATTGACGGCATCCAGCCACCTATCATCATAAGGAATGTCCGCGATGGCCGGTGGGAATAGGCGCGACACCTGCCCCCCATCCTCCGGCTCCGCTTCCGGCTCGATCGCGTGTAGCAGCCGCCGATCCCAGAACGCCAGGTGCGCCAGCACGTCCTTGACCGACCAGCCATCCGCAAGCACAGGCGCTTGCAACTGCGCCGTCGAGAGGGGCGCAATGGCGTCCCACAGCCGGCGATAGGCCATCGCAATACGCACGGTGATCTGGCCAATAGGCATCTGCTCAGGGTTGGACATAGTCTTCTCCGTTCTCTTCCTTTCTGGTG
>JBBRBX010000075.1:0-29512 GCA_038205395.1 Caldilineales bacterium | reverse complement strand
TGCGCCAACTTCTCCAGCCGGCGCAGCGTCACAAGTTCACTGCGCAGTTCAACGATTGTACGTGCTGCTGTGGCCTGGTCGAGAATCTCTTCCTCGGCAGCCTCTACTTCACCTTCCGGCGCCTCCTCCAAATCTTCCGCGTCCCCGTCGTAAAGCAGTGAGACCGGCGCCACCGGCACGACCTGCCCACTCTCCTTCTGCAGCAGTTCCAATTCCGCCAGCCTGCTCTCCAACCGTTCCCTCCGGCGGCGCAGTGACTGATAGATTGCTTGGGGCGATGAGGCCAGCCGCCGCTGCAAAATGGTGAGCGCAAAGCCGACTGTGCTTGTGCGCTTATCATTCCGCAGCCGCTCAGCCCGATTGAACTCCTCACGCACATATGCGGTCACTTCGTTGTAAAGCTGCGCCTCAGCCGGCGACAGCCGGTAGGGAACAGTATAGGCAATACGCTCCGGGAATAGCGGCGTCCCATCAAATTTAAGCAGTTTTTCTTTGACCATACGGCGCATGAGGTCTCCTGCATCCGCCGTATGCACGCCGTCACGGAAACGCCCTTCAAAACGATCGCTGTCAAGCAGGGCCATAAAGAGTTGAAAGTCTTCTTCCTTGCCGTTATGTGGCGTGGCGGACATCAGCAAAAAATGGCGCGTAAGCGTCGAGAGCAGTTGGCCCAACTTGTAGCGTTCGGTATACTTGACTTCGCTGCCAAAGATCGAGGCTGACATTTTGTGCGCCTCATCGCAGACAATCAAGTCCCACCGGCAGTCCGGCGCACGCAGCTTCGCCTGCACGTCTTTATCGCGCGCCAGCTTGTCGAGCCGCGCGATGACGAGGTTGCTTTCCAAAAACCAGTTGCCCGTGCGCGCCGTCTCCAATTTGTCATTGGTCATGATGTCGAAAGGCAGGTGGAAACGGTGAAACAATTCATCCTGCCACTGTTCGGCCAGGCTGCCGGGGCAGACGACCAGGCAGCGCTGCAGGTCGCCGCGAGCGATCAGTTCCTTCATCAGCAGCCCAGCCATAATCGTTTTGCCTGCCCCAGGGTCATCCGCCAGCAAAAAACGCAGCGGCTGGCGCGGCAACATTTCCTCATAGACAGCCGTAATCTGATGGGGCAGCGGCTGGATGTTGGACGTATGCACAGCTAACACTGGATCAAAGAGGTGCGCCAGCCGAATCCGCTGGGCTTCGGCCACCAGGCGAAACTGCGCGCCGTCGCCGTCAAAGCTCCATGGCCGCCCTTGCTGCACAATCTCCAGCCGCGCTTCATCATGGCGATAGAGCAGTTCGTTCGCCACCCGGCCCAGCGGCGTCTTATAAGTCAGTTCGACAGCTTCCGAGCCGTACCACTGCACACTGACAATCGTCACCAAGCAATCAGGCAGTACACCACGTAGGGCGCTATTGGGTTGCAGATCTTCGAGGTTGATCACAAGGATAATTCCCGCGTCAAAAGCAAAGTGTATGATTTAGAGTATACATCAAAAATGATAACTTGAAGCTTGCAATTCTGCAAGGTTTAGCAAGATGAAGGCGGCCAGGCTGCCCACTGGCAGGAGCCGGGGAATGGGCGCGGCTACTGCACCGGATAGGTGGCGAGGATCACCAATCCGCCCACAAAGACGACGCTTGCCAGCGCCAGCATGGCGAGGTCAATTTTTCGGGATTGGAACTTGCCGCTGATGCCGCCGAAGAAGAGGACGGAGGCGAAAATGACGGTCAGGAGCACATAGCGGTCGGAGACCTGGTTGGCGGTCTGCGCCAGCGCCGCTTCCGTGCTGTACTCTTCGCGCAGCTGCGCGGCCATCGCCGTCTCCGGCAGACTATATTCCGCCATTTCAAAGGGGGTGGCGGGGGCAGTGTCGTTTTGCAGCGGCTGCGTCGCCAGCCAGGCGTCGGTGGCGGCTTTCAATTCGGTGGGAAAGCGGTGGTAGAGAAAATCCTGCAGTTTCGTATTCTCTTCGCTCACGGCCGTCGCCCACTGCACAAACAACGTGGCGTGCAGGCCCATGCGCTGCTGGGCCATGCCCGCCTGCTGCGCCGACTGCACATTGGCCACATTGGCCGCCGCCGTATGCCGCGATTGCTCACCACCCCACAGCGCCGCCTGATACCCCGCCCAGGCCGTGGCGACCGTCGCCAGCGACAGCACAACGGCGGCCACAAATTCCACCCAGTGGTCAAAGCGGCTGACCTGGGTCTGGGTGGACAACAACCGGTCACCCATTGTCAAAAGGGAGTTTGGCTCAATCTCTTCGCGCATGCCGCCTCGTCTTTGCCGATTAAACAAATGATATAACCCGCTGACTCTTCATCAGCGACTTACTCAAGTAGAAAACCCGTTGACAATGCAGCATTGGACAACAAACAAAAAGCTCCTGACCAAAGGTAGGAGCTTGAGTGACTCACATAGGACTTGAACCTATAACCCGCTGATTAAGAGTCAGCTGCTCTGCCAATTGAGCTAGTGAGCCTTGACGATCAAAAGTATATCGATTCGCGATACAATTGTCAAATTTGACGGGCAAAAACGCCGGCACAGCCGTCTGCTCGCCCAACCTGTGTCCATGTGCACCCAAATTTGCGATGGTGGCTACGCCTTTGCTTCCTCACGGATCAACCCCAGCACCTGCCGCCGCAGGGCGGCGAACTGCGGCTGGCTCTCCGTATCCAGCAGGTTGCGCGGGCGGGGCAGATCGACCCGCACTTCGCATTTGATGCGCCCCGGCCGCGCAGTCATCACATAGATGCGGTCAGAGAGGAGAATGGCCTCTTCGACATCATGCGTCACAAACAGGACGGTTGTGCGCTGCGCCTGCCACACCTGCAGCAGCAGTTCCTGCATCTGCAGCCGCGTCTGGGCGTCCAGCGCCCCAAACGGCTCGTCCATCAACAGCATCTGCGGCTTGTAGACCAGGGCGCGCGCAATTGCGGCACGCTGGCGCATGCCCCCGGACAACTGGTTCGGCTGCGCCTGCTCAAAACCCTCCAACCCCACCAGCCGCACATGTTCCGCCACCAGCGCATCCTGAGCCGGCCGCGTCAGTTTGCTTTTCTTGAGGGCAAAGCGGATATTTTCCGCCACCGACAGCCAGGGAAAGAGGGTATAACTCTGAAAGACCATGCCCCGGTCGCGGCCCGGCCCCGTCACCGGCTTGCCATCACAAACAATATCGCCCGCGCTGATCGGCTCCAGCCCGGCGGCCATCATCAGCAGCGTGGACTTGCCGCAGCCGGAAGGTCCTACCAGCGACACAAACTCGTTGGCGTACACCGCCAGCGATAGATCTTGGATCGCGACTACCTCACGCCCCTTTTCGCCGGTGTAAATCTTCCACAGCCGTTCCACGGCCAGTTTTGCTGTGTCCATGGCGTTCAGCGTTTGCTGACCCACGGGAACAACCGCCGATACGACCACTTGAAAAACATGTCTGTGATTAACCCCAAGACACCGATAACCAAGATGCCCAAAATAATCTGATCGGTCTCCAAAAAACGCTGTGCGCGCATGATACGGTAGCCCAGCCCGACGTTGGCCGCCACCAGCTCAGCCACCACAAGATAGGTCCACGCCCAACCGAGGGTGATGCGAAAGGTGTCCCATATGCCCGGCATGGCGGCGGGCAGGATAACGGAACGCAGCACTTCCCACTTGCTCAACCCAAAGGTGTAGGAGACCTGGATCAGGTCGTGCGGCACATTCTTGACGTTGTCCATAATCAGCAGCACTTCTTGAAAGAAGATGCCGATAAAGAGGATGGCGAATTTCTGGGTGTCGCCCACCCCCAGCCATAGAATAGTCAGCGGGACAAAGGCCACTGCCGGCATATAGCGCAGCAGATCGACAAACGGCTCAAATAGCCCCTCAAAAAACTGAAAGTTGCCCATCAGGATGCCGATGGGCAGGGCCAGGACGGTGGAGACCAGCCAGCCGACGCTGATACGGTAGACGCTGGCCCACAAATCGAGCCACAGCGTGCCGTCCTGCACCTGGCTGCCCAACTCGGCCAGCACGGCTGCCGGCGAAGGCAAAAACAAGGGCACCACCCACTGTGCAGCCGTAACTCCAATCCAGGCGATCAGAAACAAGCTGATAAAGCCCACGCCGACCGTGACATACCAGCGGCGCGGCAGATCGGCGCGCAGTTCCAGCAGCCGAACGGGCGCTTTACGCAGCTGCGGTCGCTCAGGCTGGCGGCTGACGGCGTCGCTGGTCATTCTCCCAGATACGCAGCGTCGAGCAGTGCACTCAGGTCAGGCGCCTGCTCGATCAAGCCAATGGCTTGGGCAACGCCTTGCACATCTTCCAGTATGGCCAGCGTGGAGCCGTCCGCCATCCCGGTGCGATTTTGGGCCAGCGTGTAAAATTCCACGCCTTCAAAGGCGCTGACCAGTTCCGCCGGGTCGCTCTCGACCGCCGCGGCGATGATGGCGCGGCCCTCATCGGGGTTATCCGCCAAGAACTGCACGGCTTCGTCCCACACCTGGAGCAGCGCCCGCATGGTTTCCGGGTTCTCCTGCGCAAATTCGGTGCGCACAGCCAGCACGTCGGAAATCAGACCGGGGTCGGCGGCGGCGGTGTAGATCACCTGCACAGCCGGGTCTTGGGCCATGGCTGCTGAGATATACGGTTCATAGGTGACTGCGGCAGCCACCTGCTTGGCAATCAGAGCCGAACCGGCGTCGGCGGCGGGCATGGGGGCCGTTTGGATGTCGCTGAGGCTCATGCCGTTCTGCTGCAAGGCATAGTTGAGCAGCAGGTCACTGGTGGCGCCTTCTTCGTAGGCCACGGTCTGCCCCTTGAGATCCGCCACGCTGCCGATGTCTGCGCCGGCAATGACGGCATCGGCGGTGGTGGAGGCGTCCTCCAGCAGGACAATGCGCAGATCAACCCCATTGGCAAAGAGTTTGATGGCCGTATGCGTCGCCAGATTGGCGACATCCATCTGCCCCGCAGCAAAAGCGGCGTTGACCTCGGTGTCCTGCACAAAATCCACCAACTGAGCGTCAATGCCGTGCTTGGCGAACAACCCCTGCTCCTGGGCAATCCACCACGGCCCATAGCCAATCCACGGCTGTGTGCCGATGCGCACAGGCACGGCTGCACTGGCGACTTCACTGGCCGCAGCAGTGGCGGATGACGCATCCGGCGCATTCGCAGGGGCAGCCGGTGCAGCAGCGGAGCAGGCCGCCAGCGCCGCCATCAACAGCAGCGCAGCAGCAAAGAGTATGGGTCGTTTGGGCATAGCGCAAAATCCTTCTAATGGGTGATAAACCGAAAAATGGGAGTAGCATCTGTCGTAGATGCATCCCGATTGTACTTGATGCCGGTGCAGCCCGAAAATTTTCGAGGAGAAGTGCTTTTGATTCCTGTAAGCAACTTGCGACATATAGCCCTATGCAATCTTTCACCAGATCGGGTAAAATAGGCGCTGGAACCGGTAAAGTTTGGCCTGCGTATTGTCAATGGTGCGCATCTGCACGCTGCAACAGCAGTTCAAGCTTGTCGCCAGCCAACCAACAGCGAAAGGATCCAATCCAGATGAGACTATTTCGATCAGTTGCTCTTGCCGCCTCCACGGCTGCTTTGTTCGGCGCACTGCTGTGGGCAGCGGCGCTGGCCCAGACCGACGCTCCAGCGCCGGCCCCTACTCCAGAGTTGGAACCCAGCGCCTATCTGACGCTGGACATGCAGGCCGGTTTTGCGCTTGACCCCTTTCTCGTCAGCCTCAACGGCGGCGGTGAGGTGGATGCCGCCACACTCGACCCGGCCTGCGTTGGTTATGTCAACAACAAACCGGTGTTGACGGCCAATTGGCAGGGAGCGGTTGATGTGCTGCGCGTCTTCTTTTATAGCGACAGCGATTCGACACTTGTTATCCAGCAGCCGGACGGCTCCTATGTCTGCGCCGATGATGCCGGCGAAAATCTGCTCGATGCAGAGGTGACGCTGACCGAGCCGATGACCGGCTCGTACAAGGTGTGGGTCGGCAGCTATGACGCCAACCAAATCATCCCCGGCCTGCTGGTAATCACGGCTCGCCCCGATCTGGGCCTGACTCAGTTTGACCCCAGCACGCTGGTCAGACGCGCACCTATCGCTCCCACTGTACAAGAGCCGCCCCGCGCCGCTTTGGCAGCCAGAGAAGCGGTGACGTCAGCCGAGAAAATTGCCGTCGACGGCGTGATCAGCAGCGAGACGACGCTCACGGCCACGCTGGTGGCAAGCGGCGACGTGCCCTCCTTTGAGATTGGCAGCGAAGAAGCAGTCTGCGGAGGGATGATCGCCGATGTGCCTGATTTTGTCGTCGAAGTCCAAGACGGTGTGCCAGCGCTGCGCATCACGTTTGAAGCCGAAAAGGACACCTCGCTGGTGGTGGTGCACGGCGAAACCGATTCTTTCTGCGCCGATGATGGCGAAGCAACCCTCAACGCCAATCCGGTTCTTGACATCGAAACGCCTGATCCCGGCTACTACGCGATCTATGTGGGACGCTTTTTTGCCGATGAGCCGATCACCGGCACCCTGACTGTGACAACCGACCCAACGCTGGCGCCGGCAATTCTGGCTCCGGCTGCCAATCCACAATCCTAACTGCCGAGGAGGGCAAGTGCCATGCGACGAATCAGCACGCTATTTTTTATTGCCGTCCTTTGCCTTGTCGCCATGCTGCCTGCCGCTCCGGCGCAGGCGCAAAGCGGCAACACCTGGCAGGTTTTCTATTATCCCAATACGGGCTGGCAAGGCTCGCCGGTTTATTTCCAGAATGCGGCCAGCGTGAATTTCAACTGGGGCAGCGACACGCCGCCTGGCCCCAGCATGCCGGCGCAAAATTGGACGGCGCGCCTGACCTCAACCACCTTTTTCTATGCCGGCATCTATCGTTTCAATGTGCAGGCGGATGACGATTTCGCCCTCTATGTGGACAATGTCCTGTACGCCGACACGCGCGGCGCAAGCCTGCCGGGCAAGGCGTTCGTGATCGATGTCCCGCTGTCACAGGGCAACCACTACATTGATGTCGAATACCGCCAGTTTACCGGCCCTGCCTATCTCTTTGTCAACTGGAGCTTTGTAAAGGGTGTCGGCGGCGGCCAGCCGCAGCCTCCGGCCCCACCGCCCCCAGCCCCACCGCCGCCTTCGCCGGGCAACCAGCCTTTCCCACCGCCGGCCAGTCTGGTGACGGATTACGGCGACTATACGCCGTGTGCGCAGCAAAACATTCACCAGCAGAACTGCTTCCGCTCCACAGGGGCCTGGAATGCGCCCAATCTGGGTTCCATCCAGATGGAGCCGCAGATCGTGCGCTGGGAGCGCTGCAGCGCAGATCGGGTGAGTTCGGTCCAGCTTTTCAGCAACCAGCCGGCCCAGAACGCCAAATGTTCCAAAACGGAAGCGGGTTGGTTCCCAAGCTAAGGGAGTATGCAGGTGTCTGATCCGAAGAAAGAAGAACGCGACTTGCCCCGCCTGTATGGGGCCGTACAATCCGCCATCTGGCTGATCGGTCTGGCAATTCTGGGCTTTAGCGGTTGGTGGTGGCCCGGCATCTTGGTGCTGGTGGCCATCAGCGGCATCACCCAGGCGCTGTTGGCGAATATGGCGGCCAGCAACGAACAAAAGGCGGCCGAACAGGCGGCGATGGCTTCATCTGCGCGCGCGTCAGCCATGGCCGTACCGTCCAACTGTCCGACCTGCGGCGCCGCCATCAGCGCCGCCACAGTCACCTGGAGCAGCCCCACCACCGCACAGTGTCCTTACTGCAAGGCAGCAGTGCCGTTAAAAGTTGAAACGTGAGTAGCGGGGGAGTCTAAAGGGCTGCCATGAGGCGTCTGCAAGCCGGCGCCTCATGGCAGCCCGTTCGCCCCACCTGGTTGTGCGCCGCGAATTTTATGTCACCGCCAGCGCTGCCTGCACAAAGGCGCGCAGCTTGGCATGATCCTTTTTCCCCGGCCCCTTCTCTACCCCAGAACTTACGTCTACACCCCAGGGATGCACAGCATTGATGGCTGCAAACACATTCTGCGGCGTCAGCCCACCGGCCAGCAGCATACCCGGCGTACGCTGCGCCACGGCGGTAGCCAGTCTCCAGTCGCCACGCCGGCCCGTGCCGCCATATTCGGCAGGATGATAGGCGTCAAGCAGCAGCCGCGGCCCTTGCGCCGGCCCCATAGCCGCATAATGCTCCGCTTCCTCCAGCGCCTCTTCCACCGTGCGCGGGCGCAGCGCCTTATAGGCTCGCCCGCGTTGAGCGCTGACCTGCGCAGACGATTCATCGCCATGCAGTTGGGCATAGCCCAGCCCAGCCGTATATAGGGTCGAGCGCACCTCCGCCGCCGGCGCATCTACAAACACGCCCACACCGTCGGGCATCTGCGGCCCATATTGGCGGCGCACCCGGGCCATGATTGCCTGCGCCTGCTCCACCGTCACACAGCGTGCTGACCTGGCATAAAAGATAAAGCCGAGGAAATCGGCGCCGGCCTGCGTCGCCGCCAGCGCATCTTCTACATTGGTGATCCCACAAATCTTGATTTTCATCGTGATCCTCCTGCCGCCGATTGTAATTTGTTCGCCTAACGGCCGCGCGTGACGACGGCTACGCCTGCCAGCACAAACGCCCCACCCAGCAGTTCCTGAGCGCCGGGAAAGGTATGAAACAACAGCAACGACACCAGGATTGCCACAACTGGGCTGAGCGTAAGGATGATGGTGTGCACACTCATACTGAACAGGCGCAGCGTTGCATAGTAGAGCGAGCGGCTGACGACCACATCCACCGTGCCCGCCAACAGCAGCAGCGGCCATGTCTGCGCGTCCGGCCAGACCAACTCACGCCCCAGCGCAGCAAAAACGAAGAGAAACCCGGTAGTGAAGAGCAGGCGGTGGAAAAAGAACTCTGTAAAATCCATCTTCTGCCCAAACCGTTTGACCAGCGCCGTGTGCAGCGCATAAAAGAAGGTGGAGGTCAGCACCAGCAGCGAGCCGAACTGAGTGATATCCCCCGGATGCAGGCTGATGATGACAGCCCCCGCCACAGCCAAAGCTGCACCAATCCCCTGCACCCGCGTCAGCCGCTCGTGGAGCCAGAAGACGCTCAGCAGCAGGCTGATGATGACCCCCGTCTTGCCGAGCATGGAGGCTGTCCCGACATCAATGTACAGCACGGCCATGTAGTTCAGCAGCGTGCTGGTGGCGATCAAAAAACCGATTGCCGCAAAGAACCACCCGTGGCGCAGAGCCGGACGCCAATCCAGTTTGCCGCGCACGGCGGCGAAAAGACCCACCTGCAGCGTCGCCACACCCAGTACGTACAGCGTAGAGGCCAGCGGCGAAATGTAGGGCAGCAGCAGCCGAGCAAATACATAGTGCAGGCTTTCGACCAGCAGCAGGACCGCAAACAGCCCCGCCCGCTCCATGCTTTGCCGGCCTTGTACCTCTACCAATCCTTCTTGCATAATTTCACTCGTGCGGGTAGATTGCAGGTGGCTTCGTGTGCAGGCTATTCTACCGCACACGCCATGCAACTATCACATCCCGCCGGGCGCCGCAGAATGCCACCGTGCGCCTGGCAGATCGAGTTTGCCACCATGCACTTTCGCCGACTGGGCCACAGCGGCCTGAAGCTTGCGCCGATTGGTCTGGGCGCCGACAACTTTGCCAATCCGGTGGACGAGACGACCGCCCATGCTTTGCTCGACCGGGCAACCGCCGCCGGCATCAATCTGGTCGACACATCCGACAGCTACGGCGGTGCACGCTATGCCGGTGAAAGCGAGCGCTTTATCGGGCGCTGGCTTCAGCGCGGCGGCCAAAGCAAAGCCCGCCGCCACACAATTGTGCTCGCCACCAAAGTGTATTATCCCTCCGGCCCCGGCCCCAACGACCGCAGCAACTCGCGCCGCCATATTATTCAGGCATGCGAGGAGTCGCTGCGCCGCCTGCAGACCGACCACATCGACCTCTACCAACTGCATCGCCCCTCGCCCGAAATCCCAATCGAGGAGACACTCTATGCCCTCGACATCCTGGTGCGGGCGGGCAAGGTGCTCTACATCGGCACGACGACCCACCCCGCCTGGCAATTGATGGAGGCGCTGCACGTGTCCGAACTGCGCGGTTGGGCGCACTTTGTTTCCGACCAGCCGCCCTACAACCTGCTTGACCGTCGCGCCGAAAACGAGCTTGTGCCGTTCTGTCTTAAGCATGGGCTGGGCATCATCCCGTGGGCGCCGATGGCGTCCGGTCTGCTGGCAGGACGTTACCAAGATGCCGCCCACTTTCCCAAAGACTCGCGCGCCGCCTTGCGCGGGGGCATCTATGCGGAACGTGTGACCGCACGCGGGGTGGAAGCCGGCCGCCGCTTTGTCGCCTTGGCTCAAGACGCCGGCGTGTCGCCGGCGCAGTTGGCGCTACTGTGGGTGAAGGAGCAGCCGGGCGTCACCGCACCGCTCTTTGGGCCGCGCACAGTGGCGCAATTGGAACATATTTTGCCTGTGCTGGAGATGACGCTGCACGACGATCTGCGCGCCGCCTGCGACGAACTTGTGCCGCCAGGCAGCGCTGTGGCCAACTTCCACAACACAGCGCCTTGGATGAAGATGAAAGTTTCCGACGGGTAATCCCGCCCACTTCAGAAAGGACATGTACGATGTCAGAGCAACACCTTTGGTGGCAGACAGAAATTATTTATCAGATTTACCCGCGCTCGTTTCAGGATTCCAACCGCGACGGTGTGGGCGATCTGCCCGGCATCACCCAGCGGCTGGACTATGTGCGCAGCCTCAATGTGGGTGCGATCTGGCTTTCGCCGATTTTCCCTTCGCCTATGCACGATTTCGGCTATGATGTGGCCAACTACTCGGCCATTGAGCCGCTGTTCGGTACACTGGACGACTTCGACCACCTGCTGGCCGCCACGCATGAACGCGGCATGAAGCTGCTGCTCGATCTGGTGCCCAACCACACTTCCGACGAACACAGTTGGTTCAAGGAGAGCCGCGGCAGCCGCGACAATCCCAAGCGCGACTGGTACATCTGGCGCGACCCGGCCCCCGACGGCGGCCCGCCCAATAACTGGCTCAGCTTCTTTGGCGGCTCCGCCTGGACTTACGATGAGGCTAGCGGCCAATATTACCTGCACCAGTTCGTCAAGCAGCAGCCTGAACTCAACTATCGCAACCCGGCTGTGCTGGAAGCTATGCTGGGCGAGATGCGCTTCTGGCTGGAGCGCGGTGTGGACGGCTTCCGGGTCGATGTGATCTGGCTGATGATCAAGGATGCCGCTCTGCGCGACGAGCCGGAGGACCCGGATTGGAACGGCGTTAAGCCACACGAACGCTTGCAGCACATCTACACTGCCGACCAGCCCGAAGTGCACACGCTCATCCGCCGCATGCGCGCGCTGCTCGATGAGTACGACGAGCGCATGATGGTGGGTGAAATTTATTTGCCCAACCAGACGCTGATGACCTACTACGGCGAACAGTTTGACGAGTGTCATCTGCCCTTCAACTTCCAGTTGATCCTGGCGCCCTGGAACGCGCAGACTGTGCGCAAGCTGGTCGATCAATACGAAGCTGACCTGCCGGCCGGCGGCTGGCCCAACTGGGTGCTGGGCAACCATGACCAGCATCGCCTCGCCACCCGTGTGGGGGCAGACCAGGCGCGCGTGGCCAACATGCTGCTGCTCACCCTGCGCGGCACGCCCACCTGTTACTATGGCGACGAGTTTGGCATGCAGAACGTAGTCATCCCGCCCGAATTCGTGCAGGACCCGCCGGCGGTCAACCAGCCGGAGATCGCCCACATCGTCGGGCGCGACCCGGAGCGCACACCCATGCAGTGGGACAGTTCTGCCAATGGGGGCTTTGCGCCGGAGGGTATACAGACTTGGCTGCCGCTGGCGGCCAACTATCAGACACAAAACGTCGCCGCGCAGTCAGGCGATCCCACCTCGATGCTCGCGTTCTTCCGCGCGCTCACAGCCTTACGCCAATCATCGCCGGCGCTGACAGTAGGCGACTACAAGTCGTTGGACACAGGCAAAGAGGATGTCTTCGCCTATTTGCGCACAGCTCAGACCGCCGAGGGCGAGCAGCGCCGCCTGGTCGTCCTCAACTTTGGCGCCGCCACCCACCGCCTCGACTTCAGCAGCCTGGGCAAGCAGGGCAAACTCTTGTTGAGCACCAATATGCTGAGCGAGGGCGAAGTGCCGCTGCGACGGCTGTATATATCGCCGAACGAAGGGATGATTCTCGCCGTCTGACACCAAGCACGGTGAGCAGTAAAGAGATGATTTGCCGTGGTTTGCGGAGATGGAGAATTCCCCCCTGCAAACCACGGTTCTTCAACTATTGCAGCGCTCAACGGCGACCAGCAGGCAAACTTTTGAAGGCGTCAACCGCAGCGCGATCTGTACGGAAAACATGGTCAGAGCCGATCTTAGCCAGCAGTCCATATCGTTCAAGCCATTCGGGCGCAGGGGCGGCTGGGCAGTTCGTCTGACCTTTCACCATAGCGATGACCATCTGCTCACGGACATCAACACTCACCATCTGGTACGTTGTCCTTGCAAGTCGTTCAATGACATGCCGCTGCCATTGTAGCGCCTTTAAATATGCAATTAAACTATCCATATGGACTACATCTATACCATCCAGTCGCAGTAAGGGCGCTCAGTCTGATTAGGTAAAGGCTTCTATCCCAAGGAAAGGCGGAGGCAGCCATTGACGCGCTGCCGCTGAGCAGCCACACCACCCCCTGAACGCCCTACAAACGACGGTTGACAAGTACGCATAACCGCACTAAAATTCTTACATGGATGGTTCATTCAGGTTCGCTTCCCACACCTGCCATACATCCGCCGGCACGCTTGCCTGTCATCCTGTACGCCCGCATTCCAGCCAACAGTTGATTGCTGTTTACCACGGCCTTGGCCTGCCTTACCGGCGGACGGCCGCGTTGCACAGGATTTTGCCTTTGCGTTGTCAGCTATCGCTTTTTCGTTATTTCACTGTTGTTTCACTGTCTGTAGAAAGGAGCTAGACCATGAAAGTGGTGGTCCATGGCCGCAACGTTGATGTAACCGATTATGTCAAGGAATACGTCACGAAGAAGGTGGATAAGCTCGAACGATACTTACCTCAGATCGGCGAAGTACGCGCTGAACTGACGCAAAACATGACCCGCTCCGCCGACGATCGCTATACTGCCCAGATCACCATCTGGGCGAACGGTGAGATTTTACGCGCCGAAGAAGCAACCAGCGATATGTTCGCTTCCATCGACGCTACCGTCGATAAGATGGCCAGCCAGATCCGGCGATTTAAGGGTCGCCGTTATGAGAACCGCCGTCGCGTCTCACACGCCATAACGCGCGAGGCTGAAGTTTCCGCTGCTGAAGTGGGCGAGGAAGAAGGCGAGGCTGAAGAGGAGACCGCACGCATCATCCGGCGTAAGGAATTTATGATCCAGCCGATGGACGAAGAGGAAGCTGCCGAACAGATGGAATTGTTGGGGCATGACTTCTTTCTCTTTTTCAATCCGCAGGCTAAGGCAGTCAACCTGATTTACAAACGCAAGGATGGCAACTATGGCCTCCTGCAGCCCCAGCTCAGTTGACATCGCGGGCAAACAAACAACCACTTTGTTACACAGCGGGGGACCCAACAGCGGGTCCCCCGCAATCGTGCCAAGTCTAAAATCTGCCAATCAGCACTGAGACTACGCGCCCACCGAATCGTTTAAGTTGATCGGCAGCCAGCTTTCAATTGGCTCACTCGCTTTGACCAAATGTGCGCCCGCCTGGGCAAAGCGCGCAAACGCGGCGTCGGCAGCATCGCTGTAGTCAACAACGCCTGGCACTACAACCGGCGACGTGCAGTCCTCCAGTAAATAGACATTGTGCACCAGTTTGGGATTGATGCCGACGAAACCATCCAATAGATGCTGAATGCTCCAGGCGACACAGTGGCTTTTGGCCTCGCCCGCCACGATTACAGCATCATAGCGCGCGAGATCATGAATTAGCTGCGTGTTAGGCTCCCCAATTGGCGCGCCATCCGGCCCCGTCAGCACTTCTGGGCCAAAGGCGGAATAATGCTCCGTCAGCGTTTCATTACCTTTGACCTGAAAGCTGGGTTGACTGCGTCGCGCTACACCATGAAAAAACATGGCTTCTTCAAATGCAGGCACAAGCGCATGGCCAATCGAGCCAAGCATGGCATGATAGGGCCAGACCGTGAGATCATAACGTCCCGTCTCCGCCAGCGTGCGTGTGTAGTGGCGCAAATGCGCCTGTGCATACTTCGTGTCCAGACCCAAACTGGGAGCCAGGTCTACATTAAAGCGCCACACACCATTC
The DNA here is from genome assembly GCA_038205395.1 of Caldilineales bacterium. GTDB lineage: Bacteria > Chloroflexota > Anaerolineae > Caldilineales > Caldilineaceae > Fredericiella. The sequence continues at coordinate 15,149 of JBBRBX010000075.1, read as the reverse complement.
TCGATATCCTTTGCCGTCACCACAGTCATGGGGGCCGGATGCTCACCCTGTTCGTTGACCAAAAAGAGGGCGTGGAAAATCTGCGCCGCTTGGTGGGTATCCATGGTAGGGTAAATCTGTGTAATGACCCCTAAATTCCGATAGACAAATTCGACGAGACGACGGTTATCATCTACTGCCCCGCGCCCGGATCGCCCGCCGACATATAATTCAAATTCGGGCAGGCAGAAGGTGTTCTGTACGTCCACTGCAATCAGCGCCACACGAAACTTATCTTCGCCGGCAGGCCGCAAGCCATGCTGGCTGGCCCACCGCTCCGCTTCCGCCGCCCGCTGTTCGTAGGGAACGCGAAAAATACGCTCGACGGCGCTCGGCTCATAATGGGGTGGCAGCGGCAGATTCGCTAACATGCTTTACTCCTTTTAACAATTTCCTTCTAACCAATAGGTGCAAACTTCTGCGCACGATACTGTCTGCACCGCCAGTTAATGTACATATTACACTAAGTCAAGCTTATCACGATTCTCGTTGCTTGTCCAGCATTATGCTACAATCATTCACGCAGGCCAGCATGCAACTTAGCGACAGGCGCTGCGTACTGTCTTAATACTGCCAAAGCTGCTGATATAGGATCCGAACTTGCAGAGAGTATTGACCCGTCAACAAGAACAATGGCTGCGCCGCGAACGCAGCCTGCTGGAAGATCTGCGTGTGCTGCTGGTTCGGCTCGGCGCGCCTGAAGAAGACTTGGAATTAGTCAAGCAGGCACAGCACCAGCTAGACGAGCTATTTCTACTAGTGGTTGTAGGCGAGTTTAATGCGGGCAAAACAGCGTTCCTGAATGCCATGCTGGGGGAACGATTGTTGGCTGAAGGTGTGCTGCCTACCACGAGCCAGATTCAACTGCTGCGCCACGGTGAACAGGTGCGCCAGGAGATGAGCGGCGAAGAGACGCTGATTGTTCACTTGCCGGTGGAGTGGCTACGCGAAATCAATTTGGTGGACACGCCCGGCGCCAATGCCGTCATCCAGCGCCACCAGGAGATCACAGAACACTTTGTCCCGCGCAGTGACCTGGTGCTTTTTGTCACCAGCGCCGATCGTCCCTTCAGCGAGAGTGAACGCTCCTTTTTGGAACGCATTCGTCAATGGGGCAAAAAGATCGTTGTAGTCATCAACAAGATCGACTTGATTGACAACCCGGCCGAGCAGGAGCAGATCATCCAGTTTGTGCGCGAGAATGCGCAGCGGCTGTTGGGGATACAGCCCGCTATTTTTGCCGTCAGCGCACGCAGCGCCTTGCAAGCCAAGCTGGCCGCACAAGAGCGCGGCGAGGATGCGCCTGGCGGTCCGGACTGGGAAGCCAGCCAATTTGCCCCTCTGGAAGCCTATGTCCTGCATAGTCTTGATGCCGGGCAGCGGCTGCGGCTCAAGCTGGAGAATCCGCTGGGCGTCAGCGCCCGTCTCACAACAACCTATGCTGAATTGATCTCCCGCCGCAAATTGGTTCTGCGCGACGATTTTAGCGCCATTGATGCCATCGAAGAACAGTTGCTCGCCTATGAAGGCGACATGCGCCGCGATTTTAAGTACCATCTCAGCCATGTGGAGAACGTCCTTTACGGCATGACGGAGCGCGGCGACCACTTCTTTGATGAGACGCTCAATATCTGGCGGCTGCCGGATCTGCTGAACGGCGATAAATTACGCGCTGCCTTTGAACGTGAGGTAGTGGCCGATACGTCACGCGAGGTTGATCGCCATACCAACGAGTTGATCGACTGGATGGTCGAACGAGAATTTGCACAGTGGCGGGCATTGACCGACTTTTTGGATCGGCGCCTGGTTCATCACGACGACCAGATCGTGGGCAGCGTGGGGCGCGACTTTGAGCGCAACCGTCAGGACCTGATCACCAGTGTCGGGCGTGCTGCCCAACGTGTGGTAGATAGCTACGATCCGCGCGCCGAATCGGCTAAGCTGCTGCAGCAGGTACAGAATGCCATGATTCAGACAGCGGCTGTCGAGGTAGGCGCCGTCGGATTGGGCGCCGTCCTTGTCGCCGTGCTGCACACAACCTTGCTTGACTTCACCGGCATGTTGAGCGCTGGGGTGCTGGCTGCTCTGGGGCTGTATGTACTGCCCTACCGCCGTGGCCGGCTCAAAGTAGAACTGCGCAACCAGATTGGTGGTTTGCGCGACCAGTTGGATACGGCAATGACACAGCAGTTTGAACGCGAACTGAATGACAGCATCCAGCGTATGCGTGAAGCCATCGGCCCCTACACGCGCTTTGTGCGCGTCGAGCGCGAAAAACTGGAGCAGATGGCAGGCGCCATGCAAGAGGCGCGCCAAGAACTGGCGCAACTGCGTACAGAGATCAACACGGATGCGGATGTGGACACCAGCCTGGCCGGCAGAGAAACTGCCGCCTAATGGCTCACCTCATTTCCCTGCTGCCACTCGATGCCGAATATCACATTGAGGCGCTGCAGGCAGTATATGCTGCCTGCCCCGCCTACTGGGCTATGTACGGCTTGCTGGAGCCGTCAGCAGAGCAAGCTGCCGCAGACCTCAAGGCGGCCAATGAGACACCAGGCCGCTATATTTTAGGCATCGTCCAGCGTGTGGATGCGCAAGATCCCACAGCGGGCGCCGAATTAATCGGCATAATTGATTTTCGCTTGCAGTGGCCGGATGCCGATCTCGCCTACATCGGTATGCTTATGGTTGCTCAACCCTACCAACGTCAAGGCGTCGCTGTCCAAGCGTGGTCGCTGCTCGCGCCTTGGCTGGCTTCCAGCGCCGGCGTGAGCAGAGTGCGCGTAGGTGTGGAACAGTTCAATGTAGGTGCACTCAAATTCTGGCAGCAACTGGGATTTGTGCTGACAGGGGAGAGCAATCGTATGCGCAGCGGAGAACGCTTTATCCGCCAACTTTATCTGGAGCGGCTGTTATCCGCTGCATAAGATTGTTTTCCGATGCTTACAACGCTGCGCCCACTGAAAAATAGGCACTGATTCATTACCTACTTGTAGACCATTTGCCCACCAACGAGTGCTTTTCCACTCCTAAATCTATTGTTTCGCTCTTCTACTCGTGGTAGAATACCCCATACTCTCTGGAACAAGGTGCACACCAGAAGCGTATAATCTAGGCGAGAGTCCCCAGACCAGCGCCGAGCAACCTGATTGTCACGATGGAAAAGGAGAGAGAGAGTGGCTTCCAAACAAGCGTTCAAGTTCAAGAACACCAAGGGAAATGAGTATATCCTGCATTCCCGCGTGACTACTTTGAAGAACGGCAAAACGCAGACCATCTATTTTTTTGCCCGTGAGGAAAAAGAGGGCGCGCTGTCGGAAGTTCCCGAAGGGTACACCGTGGCGGAAAGCCGCAACGGTTTGCCTGTCCTCAAGAAGAAGCAGTCTGAATGAAGTTGTATAACAGCAAACACTCAAAAAAGGGAGGGATGGCCAGTTGGCCATCCCTCCCTTTTTTGATACCCCTGTACATTACCCGGCGAAATGCTTCACCTGCGGCTATGACCTCTCATCATCCAGGTCATCATCGAAATCGTCGTCCAGATCGTCGTCGTCCAGATCGTCATCGTCCAGATCATCATAGAGATCACTGTGAACGTGGCCGTGCTCCAGTTCTTCCGCCGTTGCAGCGCGTAAGCCGGCAATTTGGACATGAAAATTGAGTGTTTCGCCTGCCAGCGGGTGATTAAAGTTCACCACTACGGTCTCTTCGTCCACTTCAGCGATAAAGGCCTCAACCTCTTCATCCGCATCTTCGTCGTATAAGTCGATCGCCATGCCCGGCTCTAGATCCATCTCTGCAGGAAACATGTCGCGCGGGAGAGGCTGCAAGGCTTCCGGATCATATTCCCCGTAGGCAACATCAGGTGTCGCAACCACATCCTTGCTTTCGCCGACGGCCATGCCATAGAGGGCCTCTTCTAAGCCGGGGATAATCTGGCCCTGACCTTGTACGAATTCGAGTGGGCCATTTTCATCGGAAGAATCATAAATTTCGCCGTTGCTAAGCGCCAGTGTGTAATCCAATTGTACGACCATGTCTTTTGCAACTACCAGGTTTTGCTCGGTCATCAGACTCTATGCCCACCTTTCGCACATCTGCGGCTGCCATGTCTTTATATAGTTTGCTGAAGTGAAGTCGGCTCTGCCCGATTTTGCGTTGACTGCCAACAAAATCGTCCAGGCTATATAAGTCTGGACGGAAATCGGGCACAACCAAAACAGAACGCATTGCACCTTTCTGCACTCACTATAGGTGCAAATCAGTGGACTGTCAAGCTTTATTGGACAAAAAAATTAGCGCCGCCCAATCAAGCTTTGCGTCCTTTACACAACTCGTCAGCGTTGGCGCTGTGCGCTGATAAAGCGGTCGACTTCGGCTCGGACAGGGAAAGAAGTCTGTGTCCCAATTTTTGTAACGGACAGCGCCGCCACCGCATTTGCGCTGCGCACGGCTTCAGCCATCGCCAATCCTTCTCCTAGGAAGACAGCAAGGCTGCCGATAAAAGCATCGCCCGCCCCCGTAGAATCAATGGCGTCCACCCGGATGGCCGGTATATGCTCCACACCGTTTCCATCCACAACCAGCCCGCCACGCTCGCCCAAGGTCAAAATCACGATTTTAGGTCCACGCGCCAGCAGGGCCTGCGCAGCCTGTTCGGCCTCAGCAATTGTACCCACCGGCAGCCCAGTCAGCAGTTCGGTTTCAGTTTCGTTTGGCGCACAGATGTCGGCCAGTCGCAGCAGTTCATCCGGCAATGCGCCGGCAGGCGCAGGGTTTAGAATAGTGCGCACACTGCCTGACTTGGCGACACGAAATGCTTCCAATGTCGTTTCCAGCGGCACTTCCAACTGGCAGACCAACCAATCGGCCGCCAGAATCGCCGCCTCTGCCGTGTGCACGTCTGCCGGAGAGAGACTCATATTGGCGCCGGGTACAATCACGATAAAATTTTGCGCATTGTCATTGACGAAAATCGGCGCCACCCCCGAAAAAAGAACATCGTCAAACAGCACATGCGTCGTAGCAATGCCTTGGTCGCGATAGTTCTTTAGCGTCCCGTCCCCAAAAACATCACGTCCAAGCTTGGTCACCATCGTAACCTGCGCCCCCAGTTTGGCAGCCATTACCGCCTGATTGGCGCCCTTTCCCCCATAACCCAGGTGAAACGAGTGGCCTATTATGGTCTCACCCATGACAGGCAAACGCGGCACTTGGGAAACCAGATCAATATTGGAACTACCTACAACGCAGATGTTGGCCTGTTTAGTCGTCATAATGATACTCACTTGTAGACAAAATGATGGATGGCTAGACCCGATGGATGACGCCTACCAGATTACCGCCATTGCACAGCAACTGCATAATAACAGCGCCGATCACCGTACCAAAAACCGAACCTTTAGCGCCCGACAAACGGGCGCCGCCAATTGTTGTCCGCGCATTTGCCGCACACGGGCACAAGCCTTAGCAACCAAGCGCGCAACCTCGTCAGACTGCGCATCATTGCCGATCTTTCAGTCGTCACACCAATAAAATAAAATGCGGCTTACTCTGCCATCTCCTCAAAGAGCGGCTCCAGCGCTGTGTATGCGCTGTTAAACAAAGCGTACTGCCGATCATAACAGATCTTCTGCTCCGGATCAGGCACACACGTGTCCACGATCGGCGTCATCTTCTCCGCAACAGTAAAATCAGAAAAAATGCCGACGCCGACGCCGCCGGCGATGGCGGCCCCCATTGATGTAGCTTCTTCTAAAATAGCGGGTCGCAGCACCGGTATGCCATAAACGTCAGCCATAATCTGTCGCCAAATTCGCCCACGCGCGCCGCCGCCGATCACGCGCATGGCATCCACACGCGTCCCTTGCTCCAAAAACGCTTCTAAAATCACACGCAGATTAAAAGTAATCCCCTCCAGCCCGGCCCGCAGCATGTCAGCGCGGTTGTGCTTCATTGTGAGGCCGAGAAAAGCACCGCGTGCTTTTGGGTTCCAGCGTGGGCTCCGTTCGCCTAAGAGATAAGGTAAAAATAAAAGCCCATTGGCGCCGGGAGGCGACTCTGCTGCCTGCAAATTCATCAATTCGTAGGCGCTGATGCCTAGCTTTACGGCTGCCTCCTTTTCGGGCAAGCCAAAATTGTCGCGCAGCCATTGGTACGAGCCGCCGGCGGATTGCATTGTTCCACACGGACTAAACATCCCCGGGACCAAGTGCGCCCACGTAAACGTGCGCATAGCCGGGTCAAAAATCGGGGCATTAGTGGCAAGCCCTATCCAGGAAGACGACCCAATATAGTTGTAGGCACTGCCCTCGCGCACCACACCGGCGCCCGTTGCTGCACACGATCCGTCACCGCCACCAATCACGACCGGTGTACCTGCCGCCAACCCCGTCTGCTGCGCCGCCGACTTGGTCACCTCACCTACTACGTCGATGGACGCATGGAGTTCCGGAAGTAATTCGCGCTCGAGCTGGATGGCATCCAAAATGACATCCGACCATTCACCGGCATTCAGATCGTACAGATTCATCCCCGACGCATCTGAGTAATCCGTGACAAACATACCGGTCAGGCGCGCAACGACAAAATCCTTGGCATGTAAAAACTTGTGCGCCTGACGGAATAGCTCCGGCTGATGATTGCGAATCCAGAGTATTTTTGCTCCTGAATAGGATGAACTGGCACGATGCCCCGTAATTTGGTAGGTCTGTTCGCTGCCGACAGCATCAATGATCGCTTGCGCCTCTTCCACTGCCCGCATATCAGCCCAAATGAGGGCACTGCGCAGCGGGCGCGCCTGGCGGTCCACCACGACACAACCCATCATCTGTCCGCTGAAGACGACACAAGCAACATCTTCGGCCCTCACTGCGGCGGAAGCAAGCAGTTTTTGCGTCGAATTACATACCGCTTGCCACCAATCCTCCGGATCCTGCTCGACCCAATTTACCTTGGGCAGCGACAGCCCATAACCGTAAAAGGCACTTGCCAACAGTGTGCCTTCGCCATCATAGAGCGAAGCTTTGTTGCCGGTTGTCCCCAGGTCGTGTGCGAGAATAAACTGTTTGGTCATACTGAGGAGTCTCCCTATACGTTAATGCAATTGGTTGTTTTGTCTGACCAGTCATAGTTCGGCTGACCGCAAATTAAGCGCGCTGCTATGATCGACGTCTGTGGTCCATAGGAGGCTAGGAGAGTTATAATTCATAGGAATTGCGCGCCTGGCCTGAGAGGCTTGTGATCGCGCGCTTATAATCCTGCAGTTGCAAGCAAAGGTATAGCATGGCCGTTTACCAAAGTCAATGCACCCTACTCCCACATAGTTGGTGCACTCTAAGGCGGCAGCACCACCCTGGCACGCTACTTGCTCGCCGATTAACCGGTGTACAATTTACCTGTTGCACGCGACGGACTTATAATTCTGGACGAAATGGCGGCCAAGGCCGTTGCCCAGATCAGGCGCGCGCGGTACAGCCTGAGCGCGTTTTTTATACTTGAGGAGCATCTATGCCTGCCGACCCGCTTGCCTGGATTGATGAAGAACTGGAGCAACTGGCTGCCTCTGGTCTGCACACCAATATCCGCACCATTGAATCACCGATGGATGGTTGGGTGACGATTGATGGGCGCCGACTGCTCAACTTCTGTGCCAATAACTATCTTGGACTGGCTAACCATCCACGCCTGCGCCAGGCTGCCCACGATGCCATTGACCAATATGGTGTAGGACCTGGCGCCGTACGCACCATCGCCGGCACGACGAGCCTGCATCTGGCGCTGGAACAACGCCTGGCGGCCTTCAAACACGCCGAAGCCTGTATTACGCTGCAAAGTGGTTTTGCCGCCAATCTAGCTACTATCCCCGCTTTGATGGGGCCGGAAGATTTGATCTTTTCCGACGAACTCAACCACGCCAGCATTATCGACGCCTGCCGCCTCAGCCGCGCCAAAGTTGTGCGCTACGCCCATAATGATGTGGACGATCTGCAACAGTGCATCAGCGCAGCGAACGGCTTCCGCCGGCGCATGATTGTTAGCGATGGCGTCTTTAGCATGGATGGCGATATCGCCCCCCTTGACCAACTCTGCACCGTTGCCGAAGAACACGGCATGATCCTGATGGTGGATGATGCCCACGGCGAAGGCGTGTTGGGCAGCGGCGGGCGCGGCATTGTCGATCACTTCGGTCTGCATGGGCGCGTGCACATTGAAGTAGGCACGCTCAGCAAAGCCTTTGGGGTTGTCGGTGGACTGGTTGCCGGCCGCAAAGCCATCGTGGATTGGCTGCGCCAGCGCGGGCGGCCATTTCTCTTCTCCAGCGCCATGACTGCGCCGGACGTGGCCGCCTGTATCGAGGCGGTCAACCTGCTCGAAGAATCCGACGAGCTGGTGGTGCGGCTGTGGCAGAACGCAACCCTGATGCGGCAGGAACTGCAGCGCCTGGGCTTCGATACCGGCCACAGCCAGACACCAATCATTCCACTAATGCTGGGCGATGCCCAACTGGCGCAATCGTTTAGCCGTCGCCTTTTCGAGCACGGTGTCTTTGCCATGGCCATTGGCTATCCGACTGTCCCGCTGGGCAAGGCACGCATCCGCGTCATAAATTCAGCGGCCCATAGCCAGGCCGATCTGGAGCAGGCGCTGGATATTTTTGCGCAAACCGCTAAAGAATTGCAGGTGCTCGGTGATGCGTAAAAAGGTTATTTTTATCACCGGCGCCAGCGGCGAGGTCGGCAATGCCCTGGTACGCGAGCTGGCGCAGGATCCAAACAACCACATTTTGACGATGGATCTGCACCCGCTGCCGCCGGATCTGCGCCCACTGACAACACATGTGGAAGGCGACTTGCTTAACATGCGGCTGCTGGCGCGTCTTGTGAGCGAGTATGAACTCGATACGATCTATCACCTGGCAGCACTGCTCTCCACGCGCGCCGAGATTACGCCGGAAGAAGCGCATCAAGTCAATGTCGAAGCATCGCTTTCGCTGCTCAAGCTGGCAGCCGAAGAAAGCCAGTGGCGCAAGCGCTCGGTGCAGTTTATCTTCCCCAGTTCCATCGCCGCCTACGGACTGCCCGACCGCGAAACAAAAGCCCATTTTCAGCGTGTGCGTGAGTTTGAATGGAACCAGCCGCGCACGATGTACGGCTGCAATAAGCTCTACTGTGAAATGCTGGGCAGCTATTTTAGCCGCTACTACAAACAACTCGCTGCCGAACAGCCGCCCACAATCGACTTCCGCTGTGTACGCTTTCCTGGTCTGATCAGCGCCATTACGGTCCCGTCCGGCGGCACCAGTGACTACGCACCGGAGATGCTGCACGCCGCAGCGCAGGGCCGCGCCTACGACTGCTTTGTGCGTGAGGAAGCGCGCATCCCGTTTATGGTGATGCCGGATGCAGTGCGCGCGGTGCTGCAGTTGGCGCACGCCCCCCGCCATCGCCTCAGCCGCCAAGTCTATAATGTCACCAGCTTCAGCCTGGCCGCAGTCGAGATACGTGAGCGCGTTCTGGCTGCCTTCCCCAACGCCTGTATCAATTTTGAACCGGACATCAAACGCGAAGCGATTATCGACAGTTGGCCTGCCGACATCGACGACAGCGCAGCACGCATGGATTGGGGCTGGCGTCCTGAATATGATGCGGATCGCGCTTTTGATGAATACCTGATCCCGCACATTCGCCGCCGCTATGCAGGCAGCGAAATCGCGCACAGTGCGCTGTCAGTCCTTGGTGCCGAATGATTCCGATTCTTGAAGCCGACCACATTACCAAAAGTTACGCCATTGCCGACCGCCAGATTGCCGTGCTTGACGACGTCAGCTTCACCATTGAGCCGGGTGAATTTGTTGTAATCATGGGCAGCAGTGGCAGCGGCAAATCTACACTGCTCAGTATCCTCTCCGGACTCGATCAACCGACGCATGGGCGTGTGCGCATTAACGGCGAAGATATAACCGACTTAACCGAAGATCAATTGGCGCCGGTGCGCAACCGCGTCTTTGGCTTTGTCTTCCAGTCGTTTCATCTTGTGCCCTCGCTCAATGCACTGGAAAATGTCGCTTTTCCCGCCGAGCTGAGCGGTGACCCACAGGCGCGCAGCCGCGCCCAACAACTGCTCGACCGAGTAGGGCTGGAAGGCCGTGCCACCAATTTCCCCCACCAATTGTCGGGCGGTGAGAAACAGCGGGTCGCCATCTGCCGCGCGCTGGTCAACCAGCCCAAAATTGTCTTTGCCGACGAGCCTACCGGCAACCTTGACTCGCGCAACGGCGCCGGCATCCTCGAAGTGCTGGTCGAGCTGCATCGCGAACGGCAAACTACCCTTGTGCTGGTCACGCATAGCCCAGAGGTGGCCGAACGCGCCGGCCGCATCATCACCCTGGCCGATGGTATTGTGGTGAGTGACAGCCACGTCTAGACGCACAGCGGCGGCTTGATCAAGGCTACCTCAGTTCAACTCCTCGGCCAATGCCGCCACCAATAGGTCTAATTCCGCCTGGGTGGTGTACCCCTGCACCGAAATTCGTACAAAATGCTCGCCTTGCCAATTGAGACAAGGAATTTCAATGCGGTGACGTTCGTAAAGACGCGCCTTGAGCGCAGGCAAATCAGCTTGCAGTGGGATCGGCGCAATAGCCATCTGGCGATACCAGCCGGCATCGTGGGCATAAGCCGGCTTCATGCCCGTAAGAGCAGCAATCCGATCCAGGGTATCGGCCAGCATGGTTTGGCAGCGGCAGCGCACCTGCTCCCAATCATGTTCCGCTTGAAAAGCAATGGCGGCAGGCACGCTGAGGTAAGCAGCCGGATCGCCTGTGCCTTGCCACTGCAGCCCGCTGACAAAATCGTTCTCCAGATAGTGGTTGCGCTCCGGTCCATACCCCCAGCTTGCGACCAACGGCTCGATGGACGGCTGCAGGCTGGGGCGCACCCACAAAAAACCGGCTCCCTTGGCGGCGCACAGCCACTTGTGCAGGTTGCCGGTATAGACATCAGCATCAATAGCAGCCAGATCGACTGGAATCTGGCCTGGTGCATGCGCTCCGTCCACTACAGTCAAAATGCCGGCCGCGCGGGCACGGGCGCAGATGGCAGCCACAGGCAGTGTCAGCGCTGTGGGCGAAGTAATATGGCTAAAATAAAGGACGCGGGTGCGAGGGGTGACGCCGCGCCAGAAATGCTCCACCAGCCCTGCGACGTCATACCCTTTTACCCCCGGCAAGGGCAACGGGTGACGCACGTAGACGGCGCCAGTTTTGCGGCAGTTCAGCGCCCATGCATTGCTGCAGGCGCCATACTCGTGGTCGGTAGTGAGAATTTCATCACCGGGCTTGAGCGCAAGCGAGCGCGCCACCACATTTACCCCGAAGGTGGCGTTGTGCACAAAGACCAGATCGTCGGCTTGGGCGTTTACGTAGTCTGCCAGCGTCTCGCGCGCCGACCGCAGCACCTTATCATATGTTTGGCTGAAAAAAAGCACCGGTTGGCGCTCCAATTGTCGCTGCCACTCCTGGTACACGGCGAAGACAGCCGCGGGCGTGGCGCCAAAGCTGCCATGATTTAGAAAAACGACAGCAGGGTCGAGCAAAAATAAATCTCTCATAAATCCTCAAATTCTCTGACGACGAGCGTATAGGCTAACGGGTATGGTACACTGACAAGATACGCATCCCTGAAAGGAGTATAGTACTGTGTTTGGTCGGTTATTCGGCAAAAAGAAGGAAGAAAAAACAGAAGATGATGTCAGGCTTGAACAGAGTCTGCAAAAGACGCGCTCCGGCATTTTAGGGCGTATCAGCACCATCTTCCAGGAAAATGAAATCACGGAAGAGCTGTGGGAGGAACTGGAAGAAACGCTGATTATGGGCGACGTGGGCGTGGCAACCGCCGAAGAACTACTGAACGCCACCCGCCAACGTGTGGAAGCCGAAAATATCAAGTCCACCAGTGATGCTTATCTGATTCTCAAGCAGGAAATGGTGCGCATGCTGCAGACGGATGAACCGCTGCACATCGATGAGCCGCGCATTCTGACCGTTGTACTGGTTGTAGGTGTAAACGGCTCCGGCAAGACGACCAGCATCGGCAAGATGGCCTATTACTATAAGCAGCACGGCCGCCGAGTAGTGATGGGTGCAGCGGACACCTTCCGCGCCGCCGCCATTGATCAACTGAAAATCTGGGCTGATCGCGCAGGCGTGGACATTATTGCGCACGAGCCAGGCGCCGACCCCGGCGCAGTAATCTTTGACGCCATCCGCGCCAGCCAAGAGAGCCGCCGTGCTGACCTGCTGCTTGTGGACACCGCTGGACGTCTCCAAACCAAGTTCAACTTGATGAAGGAACTGGAAAAAATTAAGGCTGTTGCCGGCAAGCAGGTGCACCGTGCACCACACGAAGTGCTGCTGGTGCTGGATGCCTCGACAGGTCAAAACGCCATCTCACAAGCCAAAGCCTTTCAGGAGAGCGCAGGTGTGACAGGGCTGGTGCTCACCAAACTGGATGGAACAAGCAAGGGCGGCGCCATTCTGAATATCAAGCGCGAACTGGGCGTGCCGGTTCGCTTTGTAGGGACAGGCGAAAGACTCGAAGACTTTGCCCTGTTTGACCCTGTGGCGTTTGTCACAGGACTCGTGGGAGACGAATAAACACTGTGGCGGACATCGCAGTCGTTTAATGGCTGGATTTGAAAAGGAGAATTGACAATGAATGAATTACAAAACCAGCTGGCGGCGCTGGTCGAACGGGTAGATGCGATCCGGGGGCGGCTTTGACTTAGAAAATAAAGCAGCGCGCGCGGCGGAGATTGAAGCCGAAACACAAAATGAAGATTTCTGGGGTGATCAGCAGGTTGCCCAGAAAAAAATGCAGGAAATGGCCGGCTTACGTGATGTAGTAGACGTCTGGGGCGCTATCTCACGACGTGCAAAAGATGCCTGCGAACTGGCGGAGATGGTCGAGGACGATCCTGCCATGCAAGCTGAGTTGGAAGGCGAGGCGGAAGCATTGGAGCGCGAGTTAGCTTCTCGCGAGTTTGAACTTGCGCTTGGCGGGCGTTACGACCGTGGATCTGCCCTGATCAGTATCCATGCCGGAGCCGGCGGCACCGAGGCGCAGGACTGGGCGCAAATGCTGCTGCGCATGTATCTGCGCTGGGCCGAACGCCACAACTACAAAACGGCCATTACCGACATGACGGAAGGCGAAGAGGCTGGTATCAAAAGCGTCACGGTCGAAGTAGACGGACCCAACGCCTACGGATTGCTCAAAGCGGAACGCGGCACACACCGCCTCGTGCGCATCAGTCCGTTTGATTCCAACAGCCGCCGCCATACCTCATTCGCCAAACTGGAAGTCATGCCCGTTCTGGATGAAGATATCGAAATCGTGATCCCCTCCAGTGACATCCAAATAGAGGTCTTTCTCAGCAGCGGCGCCGGCGGCCAAAATGTACAGAAGAATCAGACTGCTGTCCGCATCCGCTATCTGCCGACAGGAATGATCGTCACCTCACAGAATGAACGCAGCCAGATGCAGAACCGCGAGATGGCGATGCGTGTGCTGCGTGGACGCTTGTACGAAGTCGAGCAGGAGAAGCTGGCAGCTGAGAAGGCCAAGATCAAAGGGCAAAATGTCGAAGCCAACTTCGGCAGCCAAATCCGCAGCTATGTCCTCCATCCTTACCAGATGGTCAAAGATTTGCGCACTGATGTGGAAACCGGCAACACTGGAGCCGTACTCGACGGGGATTTGGATATGTTTATTGAAGCATGGTTGAAGGCACAGCCGATTGAGGAAAATTAAAGCGTCGCACGTTCCTTTACAAAGCCAGAAAAGACCGCTATAATCCAGCTACCGCACGCAGGGTTTTTGCAGCACTCTCAACCACAGCAAAAGGCTTGTCGTCTATGCTACTGGTATTTGTGAGCATCATACTGGCTATCAGTGCTTTATGTGCCGTCACTATCTTCGCTTGCGCCTCATGTGGCGGCAGCAGCCTCTCGCACGATCTGAGCGAAGAACCAATCCGGCAGGATCCCCCCGCAGATAAGCCTGAGGCCGCACATCAAGTTGCAACATCTAGTTTTTAAGGGGCCAGCAGTTGCCAGCGAGCTGCTGGCCCTATAATTTTTCTAGCCTCAGTCCGCGGCAGGCGTCGAACCATGTTGCGAGGCGGCGGGAGGATTGACGACCACGGAATCTTTTTTGCGGGCCTCGCTGTGCTTCGCCTGCACGCCATAATCCGTCCGATAGCGATAGTAATAGTCCTGTGTACGCCCGCCCGATCCGTTAAGAACCGCCCCCAGAATCGGTGCGTGAACCTGTCCCAACGCATTGAGCGCATTGCGTGCATTCTCCCAGCGAGTTTTGCCGGAACGAAAGACGATCAGTACACCATCCACATGCGTAGCCAGCACAACAGCATCCGAAATAACGGTTACAGGCGGGCTGTCGATGACAACAATATCCGCCTTCCGCTTAAGCACCTCAAGCAGTTCTTGCATCCGCTTAGAGCCTAACAGCTCTGCCGGATTAGGCGGCAGTGGGCCGGAAGGCAGCAGGCGCAGATTGGGACTGGCAGTGCTTTTGAACATTTTTTCCACCTGGTCCAGATCGCCCAGCAGAGCCGTCGTCACACCAACGTTGTTCAGCACCTGGAAGTAACGATGCTGGGTGGGCTGATGCAGATCAGCGTCAACCAAAATAACACTCTGGCCCAATTGGGCGATGGCGATGGCCAGGTTAGCCGCAGTCATCGATTTACCTTCACCGACATTTGGGCTGGAAACCTGCATCAACTTAAGTGGCCGATCCACTGAAGCAAACTGTAGATTCGTGCGCAGCACACGATACGCTTCAGCGGCAGCGGAATATCGATCGTTGAGCATCACGAGGCGATCTGCCTCATCCGCAGAATCTTGGACAAGGGGCACGGAACCAAGCGCCACCAGTCCCAGCCGCTCCACCTGCGTGACCTTAGCAACAGCATCATCCATAAATTCCAAGGCATAGGCGCCGGCGGCGGCGAACGCTGCTCCCAAGATGGCCGCCAATGCAATTGTCAGCAGCGCGCGCGAACTGACGGGCATGGTGGGCAGT
>JBBRBX010000074.1:0-30002 GCA_038205395.1 Caldilineales bacterium | reverse complement strand
GTTGTGCTCGCTCCCGCAGCCTGCTTACAAATTCCTCGAACATGGTTCGCCTCCCATCACGTATTCTATAGCTACGATCGGCGACTCGTTCCTAATACCTTTCCGTAAGCTTGATTCCAATCTCAAATTGAGAATTGCTGTTACTCGTCTGTAACACATCCCTCCGACGCTGACGCTACGTTTTTCATGTACTTGTACAGTACGCCTTTCGTAAACTTCGGCGCAGGCGCCGCCCAACCAGCGCGGCGCTGAGCCAACTCCGCATCGGACACAGTGGTGGTCAGTAAATTTTGTTCGGCATCAATGGTGATGATGTCGCCGTCGCGCAGCAAAGCCAGGTTGCCGCCCACCTGCGCTTCGGGCGTAATATGGCCGACGACGAAGCCGTGTGTGCCGCCCGAAAAGCGGCCATCGGTAATCAGCGCCACGCTTTTGCCCAGGCCCGCGCCCATAATGAGAGAGGTGATGGAAAGCATCTCACGCATGCCCGGCCCCCCCTTGGGGCCTTCATAACGAATCACCACCACATCCCCGTGCGTAATCCGCCCCTGTTCAATCGCCGCCAATGTCAGCTCTTCGGAGTCAAAAACTTTAGCAGGTCCAGTAAAGACTGTGCCTTCTTTACCGGTGATTTTGGCGACAGCGCCTTCGGTCGCCAGATTGCCATAAAGAATCTGCAGATGGCCCGTCGGCTTGAGGGGGCGCGAAAGCGGGCAGACGATCTCTTGGCCAGGGGTAAGTCCGGGCAGCTCACGCAGATTCTCGGCTACAGTTTTGCCGGTCACGGTCATGCAGTCGCCATGCAGCATACCCGCCTCCAACAGCAACTTCATAACAGCGGGCACACCACCCACCTGCCACAAGTCTTCCATCACCCACGGCCCGCTGGGCTTCATATCGGCCAGCAGCGGCGTGCGGTTGGAAATCCGTTGAAAATCGTCGATGGTCAGCTTGACATCAGCCGCCTTAGCCATCGCAATCAGGTGCAGCACGGCGTTGGTAGAGCCGCCGAGCGCAACAACTACGGAGATGGCATTTTCAAATGCTTCGAGTGTGAGGATGTCTTTGGGCTTGATGTCACGTTCAAGCAAGTTGCGCAGGACGGGTCCAACCGCATGGCACTCTTCTTTCTTTTCCTGGCTGTCCGCCGGATAGGACGAACTGTACGGCAGGCTCATGCCCAGCGCCTCAATTGCCGAGGCCATCGTATTGGCAGTGTACATGCCGCCACAGGCGCCTTCCCCAGGACAGGCATTGTGCAGAACGGCGCGCAGCTCTTCCTCTGTAATCTCTTTTGCCAGCCACTGTCCATACGCTTCAAAAGCCGAGATAATATCCAGCTTCCTATCGCCCAGATGGCCGGCGCGGATCGTGCCGCCATACACAATGATGGTCGGGCGGTTGGTGCGTGCGGCGGCCATGATCGTGCCCGGCATATTCTTGTCACAGCCGGGCAGCGCTACGTTGGCATCGTACCATTGGGCGCGCATCACGGTTTCAATCGAATCGGCAATAATATCGCGCGAAAGCAGCGAGCATTTCATGCCCTCGGTGCCCATAGAGATGCCGTCGCTGACGCCAATCGTATGAAAAATCAGACCGACCAGCCCTGCCGCATTGACACCGGCTTTGACTTCTTTGGCCAGGTCGTTGAGATGCATGTTGCAGGTGTTGCCCTCCCAGCCCATGCTGGCTATGCCCACCTGCGGCTTCTGCATATCCTCATCGGTCAGCCCGATCCCGTACAGCATAGCTTGTGACCCCACTTGCGAACGCACCTGGGTCAACTGGCTGCTGTATTTATTCAACTGTCCATTTTTTGTCGCAACTGTCATTTTAGCTGGCTCCTTGAAATCCTTTGACCCCAACTGCAATTCACTGCACCAAACAGGCCACTGCGCCGCACCCACCGGCAGCAGCGCAGTGGTTTAGGCAGGCGTGATGGCCCCATTTACATCCCATAAGTCCTCCCACGCCTGATCCGCTTTCCACAGAAACACCTGGCCTTTGATCAGGCGGCAGTTCTTGTCGATGCCGGCAATCGCCTGCATCTCAGTATCCGTGAGCGGCTGCGAGACGACACCGCGCAGGTTTGCCACATAGTTGCTGCGCTTGGTCGACATGGGGATCGGTGTCGCCCCCAGTTGAACCAGCCATTTGAGACAGACGACGGCAGGATGCACGCCTAATCGCTGCGCCGCAGCCATGATCACCGGATCTTCAATATCCACGGTATCCTCAGGGGTGCGGTCACGCGCAGGGCGGTTGGGTGACCCCAGCGGGGAGTAGGCAACCGCCTGCATGCCGCTGCTGCGCACAAACTCGAAGAGCTGCGGCTGCTGGAAGTGCGGGTGCATCTCCATCTCGTTGACCCCCGGCTTGATGCGCGCATCGCGCAGCAGCAGGGTAAGCTTGGGGATCGTCATGTTTGACGTGCCGATGTGGCGCACCAGCCCCAGGTCGACCGCCTTTTCCAATTGGCGCCACGTCTGCATATAGTTGGCATGAATATACGGCTGCGCACGGTTGTCGCGCGAGTTGACGCCGACGCCGGGCGCGTGCGTATTGGGAAATGGCCAGTGGATGAGATAGAGGTCCAAATAATCCAACTGCAGGTCGGCCAGGGACTTTTGCAGCGTGGGAATGACATCTGTGGGAGCGTGTTTGTCGTTCCACAGCTTGGAGGTGACCCACAATGCCGAACGCGGAACACCGCCGGCCATCACCTGCTGCAAAGCTTCCCCGATCAGGTGTTCATTGCGATAAACGGCGGCGCAATCAAAATGCCGATATCCGGCGGCAGCCGCCCCGCGCACGGCCTCGGCCACCTCATCCCCAGTGGTATGATCCGAACCAAAGGTGCCCAATCCAATGGCGGGCATCTTTGCGCCCGTATATAACACCCGCTGCGGCACAAGACGGGAGTCAACGCCATCGCTCTCACTGACCATGCACAATTCTCTCCAGTCGCATCACTGTCTTTGATGAAAAAAACCGTAAAACGCAATCCTGCAATCGGCAGCGCCTGGCGCAGGTTACTCCCACGCACACAGGCTCTCCAAGTAGGCGGCGGAGCCATCGCGCAGCCAACCATCCAGTTGGGCGACTTCTTTGAGCTGTTGGCCGCGCAAGCGGGACACGGCGACAAAGCCACAGTTCAGTTCCGGCAAAGTCGTCATATCGCCCCACAGCTTCTCAAACTGGGCGACGGGGAAGACATCCTCTTGGCCTTTGCCCCAACGCTTCTTGACATCCTTGATGGTGATGTAGGTAGGCATACGTGCGGCAAGGCTGCGCACCGCCGCGGCTATCTTGGCTGCGTCCGCCAACTCGGCACGCGTGAGGCCAAAGACCGCCAGCAGTTGGTCAATGTCCACCCAACTGGTGCTAGAGTTGTAGTAGGTCAAGCCAAACTCGATCTCCTCGCGCGGCAGGGCCAGCCCCTCCACCAGGCGCAGCCGCCCATCTACACGCGCCAGCCCGCCACCGCGATCATCCACGCGACGGGTGATGACCTCAACGCTCATTGCCCGTCCTGATTCAATAAAATGACCTACCAACAGCGGGTCAGCGTCTGCGCCCAATGTGTCGATATTGTGCACCAGGAGATAGCGCAGCGCCGGCCGTGCAGCGAGCAACTGCGTCAGAACGCCATTGCGCAGCAGATTAGGCACTTCGTACCAGTGGCCAACCGGGTGCAGACATTGGGCAGGCAGATTGTCGGTGTAGTCGCTGCCCTCACCGGACTGCTCCGCCCAGCGAATCAAGGCGGCATGCAGGCTCTCCCGCATCTTCTGCGCCTGCTCGTCCAGCAGTTGCTGCGGCATTTCTTCCCAGGCAAAGCGCAAATCGCGTGCCATTGGGATGAGGCGCAGGCCTACGTTGCGCCCAGGCGACAGCAGCAGGGGGCCGGGATAGCCGTAATTTTCGGCCCGTTCCAGCCAATCCTGCACTGGCGCATGCGTCAAATAGCTGGTCGTAAAAATATGCGGTAGCGAAACGCCGCTTAACTGCCCAATCCGGCGGCTCTTGGCTAGATGCACCTCAACAAAATTGCGATGTTTGCCGCCCAGACGTACAAAAGGATTCAGCGCCTTGACCACGCCGGCGCCTTTTGTCCAACGGCTGCCGGCGCCCCCAGCCAGCGAAACGACAGCCACTGCGCCTTCGGCCAGCGCTTGGGTCCCCAGCGCAGATAACCGCTCCCGCTGTTCCGGCGCAAGCGCTTCAATGCCGGCTACATCATCCGGGCCGGCATCTTCAATCAAGCTCCGGATCGGCAGCCGGTTCTGCGCCAGCCCGATGCGGCCGCTGCGCATTTCAGACCGTATCTGTTCATGCTGCACACGATCAAAGCCATTGGCGTCCAGCAGTTCGGCCAACGTCTGCCGGCCGGAAGTGCCGCTGTCGCTTTCCGGCAGCAGGCGATCAAACAGCGTCTGCACCATACCTGCCAGCGCCGGTTCGGCGCGACAGGCGGCCCCAAATGCATCCAGCTCGGCCCGCTGTGAGGCGGAGAGTGCACGCTGTTCATAGCGCAGCAGCGCCGGCAGGGTCAGCGTGTAATAGCCCGCCGGCATCAACGCGCGCTCGCCGCTCAGCAACGTGGCCCAGGTGCCGCGCTCATTGATGGCAAAGTCGTAGACCACGGGATCCATGGCAAAAGGCACCGCTCCCTCCAACTCACGCTTGGCGGTGCGCATGATGCTTTGCAGCCGTACTTGCGCCGCTGCCTTGCAGGCGGGGTCAAAAATGAAGCCCATACCGCCGCCGGCCATGCCGCCCAACATCCAAAAGCCCCAAAACTGCTCACCAAATTCGCTGCGCACCCTATCGATCAAGGTTTCGGTGTAAAGGTTGCTGGCCCAGGGGATAATGGTCTGGATGGGGCCGCGGAAGTTACGCTCCGTAGCCGCGCCGATGGCTTTAATGTCGCCCGCACGCAGCAGCCCTGTGATGGCATCATAGGTGCGGATTGCTTCCTGGCGCCCTTGCCACTCAGCCTCCGCACGCAGCAAGTACTTCTCCGTGACCATTTCGAGCACCGGCCCCACATCTTGAGCCATACCGCCATGCACCAGCACCAGGCTCTGCTGCAGTTGCTCGCGCGTGGCCGGCGATACGCTGTCCTGCGTCAGGATCGTGTGGTTGGGCAGCAGGCGGCCGCGGCTGATGCCATACTCCGGGTCATCCGGCCCTGCCTCCATCCCTTGGATCAACTTCATACCAGGCCAGACCCCACCCGAATCCTGCCAGCCGCCGCCGGAGCCGCCCAACCATTCGCCTAAGATCGCGCGGGCAGCCACGACGCGCCGTTCCTCCTCGCTCAACTGTCCGGTCAGCGATTGGGTCTGTCCTGTAGCGCGCATGCAGACGGCAATCAGCGAAGCCAGCAGGTTGGTCGAAACGGCCAAGCGCGAGCCTTTGGGGATGCCGTTGACCTGGCTGACCAACTCAATTCCATGCCCCGGCTGCACAAGGCGCGCCAGCAGTTCGGCCAGCGTCTGCCCTGCGCCTTCCACGCCTGGCGGAATGATGCCGGCAGCGATGACTGCCGCCTTGAGCAGGCCCAGATAATCCTTGGCAAAATCAAACACGTCAGCCAGGGCAGTAATTTCAGTTTGCGCACCCAGATCGACGCTTACCAGCCGCAGCACGGGCTGGTCGATGACGCGGAAAAAGGCTTCCACCGGCGGTTTGGGCGCAGCCCCCGGCTCTTGACCGCGCACCGCCAAATCGATGGAGATGTTGAGAACGCGGGCGCCTTCGGGAAAATCCATGCCCAGAAAAAAAATATCGCTCCAACCACTGTGCGTGAGGTCCATACGCACCGGCGTTGCTTCACGCAAAATCGGGAAGAGTGCGCTGCCACCCGCCATCACAGCCGATCGGCTGACGGATTGATACAATTCCGGTCGCACGCGCAGCGGATGGTCGGCAGGATGACCGATACGGAACATCCATTGGTTGCCGCGTACGGAGCGCACGGAGCGTCGCACTTGGTTGGCCAATGTCTGGAAAGCGAGCCGGCGGTAAGCTTCGGCCAGGGCGCTTGCCGTCCCGTCGCTGAGGGGGGCAGCCAAAAAAATGTCGATCGCCTCCGCAAAGCGACGCTTAAGCAAATTATTGTAGCCATCAAACGGCACCAGACCGCCGGCGGGCAAGCCGGCCTTCAAGGGAACATGAAAGCGATAGATGGCATACAGAAAAAAAAGGGCGCGCACGCGCTCATAGAGATTTTCGCTGGTGCGGCGGAAGCGATCGAGCGCAGCGCACTCCTCCAGCAGTTGCGGCAAGTTTGCTGAGCGACAAAAAGCATCTAGCGAGCGGTTGCGCAGCTCTGGCGTATCGGCAGTGATGATCCGGATCAGTTCGCTCATCAGATTTGCCCCTAGCTTTGGGCGCGAGCCAGGTCGCGCTGTGCCAATAGTTCGAGCAGCCGCGCCAGCACATCTTCGCGGTCGCAGCCATTGAGCGCCAATGCCAATTGCGCCGTGAGAAGACCATATTTCACACCGACGTCATAGCGGGCGCCGGTCTGTTCGAGTGCGAGGTATTTCTCGCGGCGGCCCAGTTCGGCCAGCGCCGAAGAAAGGGTGACAACGAACTGTCCGTCGCTGCTGCGTTGGCGCTGCTCGATCTGCTCGTGCAAGAGCTGCATGATGGCAGGCGTCAACACATGCATGCCGAAAAAACAAAGATAGTAGCCGGCGCGCAGACCCGACACAAACAGCCGCTGCTCCGCTTCAGTCGGGGTCGGTTTTTCCAAAACCGTGTCTACCTCGTACAAATCTTGGCGACCCGCCAGCCGGCGCCCACCGATGGCTCCGTAGTAGGGCAGCAGGCTCTCGCGCGTGGCCTGCACCGCCGAAACCGTGCATGCTTCCGCTTCCGCGACAGCCACCAACGTTTGCGCACAGTTTTGCATGGTGCGGCTGACGTATAAATG
Organism: Caldilineales bacterium; assembly: GCA_038205395.1. GTDB lineage: Bacteria > Chloroflexota > Anaerolineae > Caldilineales > Caldilineaceae > Fredericiella. The sequence continues at coordinate 23,053 of JBBRBX010000074.1, read as the reverse complement.
ATCGCCGACTAAATGCAGGAAGGGATCGCGCCCCACAAAGGTGTGGGCGCAGTAGACCGCATGACCATGGCCCAGCGGCTCCTCCTGATGGACAAACTGCAAGCGGGCTGCGTGCGGGCCGGCCACCTGGGCATATTCACGTTCATCCCCAGGGCGGACCACCAGACAAATTGTCTCTATGCCGGCGGCAACGACCTCATCCAGCAGAATATTGAGCACTGACTTTTCCACACCGTCGCGATCAATCAGTACTTGCAAGGGTAATGTCCGCTGCCGGCGTCCCGCCGCGGTGATGACAGCCTTGGAAATAGGCATGAAGTGACTCCTGAGGGGTTGAACGCTTGTGCCAGAGGGCAAAGCGTAACGCTATTGTGGACATTATCGCCACTTTCGCAACAGTGCGCAAACTTAGGCCGGACTATCAGGCTGCCAGACGACGGGGCTGCTGCTAAGCCGCATACTTACGCTGCGCTCTGCTCAGCGATACGGGTCAGGGAAATAATCTGGCTGCCGGCCTGGGGTTTGAATGTGCGCTCGCAGGTGGCGATCGAAATACGACCCTGACGCACAGAAAGCAGCGGCAGTACAGCCGGCCCCTGCTCGCGCACAAAGTCGTCCCAACCGTATTTTTCAGTTAACTGCGTGGTCTTGATTGCAGCCCCCTGTTCCATTTGGGCCGTCAATGCGGCGCTGGTAGCATCAGGCGCAAACAACAGCCGGCCTGTCAGCAACTCGCCGGGCGTTTCCCCGTTGCGTGGCGAGAGCTTCGGCGGCAGTTGATAGACATGCGAGGAGCCGAACTCATCGGTCAGGTGCTGGCAGGCTAATGTATTCGCCTCGTCGTTTTCCGTTAATGCCAAAAGCCGGCCCATGCCGCTCAGATCAATGTCACTCTCCACATGCTCGGACAACATATTCTCTTGAATGGCATCCAAGCCGTTGAGGCGCGCCTGGTTGACATTGTCGCGATTGGTGTCCACCAAACGAACATCCACGGCAGCTCGCTGCAATGCAGCCGCCAGTTCGCGCGCAAAGTGGTTGGCGCCCATAAGGATAATGCCTTGCGGATCGGCTTCACTCACTTGCAGGCGCTGCGCCAGCAGCTTGGCCGTCAGCCCCTGGGTCAGCACCGTGCCGACAATGATGAGGAAGATCAATGGTGCGATGCCGGCGGCTTGGTTCATCCCCATACTGACCAAGGTGAAGCCAAACAGGGAGGAGATGGAAGCAGCCACGATGCCGCGCGGCGCAATCCACGCCAGAAACAGGCGTTCATTGCGGCTGAGATTGCTGCGCAGTGTACTCAACAGCACCCCAAGCGGACGCAGCACAAACATAATCACCAAGAGCAGCGCGAGGCTGCGCCAATCCAGCATAGCCAGATCGGCGCGCGTGACATTGGCGGCCAACAAGATAAACAATACAGAGATAAGGAGAACACTGAGCTTCTCCTTAAAATAAAGCACTTCGCGCAACTGCTTGAGGTCAGCATTGGCCAGATAAATTCCCATCACTGTGACTGCGGTCAGGCCGGACTCATGCGCAAAGGTATTGGAAAGTGCAAAGACGCCCAACACCAGCGACAAGATGGCAATATCGCGTAGATAATCCGGTATCCAGTAACGCCGCAGCACCACGGCCAGCGCGTAGCCGGCAGCAAGCCCTAACACACTGCCGATGCCGATTACCTCCAAGAAGGCGATAATGCCGGAGCTGATAGTCCCACCAGAGCGGGCAACAATCGCCTCAAACACAAGCACCGACACGGTAGCCCCGATCGGATCGATCAAAATACCTTCCCAGCGCAGCACCGACGACACGTTGTGATTGGGCCGCACGTTGCGCAGCAAAGGAGTGATGACGGTTGGCCCGGTGACAATGATCAGCGCGCCAAAAAGCAGTGCCAAGTCCCACGGCAGTCCGACGATATAGCGTGCGGCAACTGCACCCCCGATCCAGGAGACAAATGCGCCAATTGTAAGGAGATTACGCACGGTGCCGGCCACGTGGCGCACCTCGTACCAAGATAAAGTAAGCGCCCCTTCAAAAAGGATGATGGCAACCGACATCGACACCAGGGGAAAGAACCACTCACCCAGTGCAGCTTGTGGATTCACCCAGCCCAACAGCGGACCGAGCGCCAGCCCGGCAAAGAGCAGCGGCAGGATCGCCGGCAGTTTGATGCGCCACGCCAACCACTGGCAGAGGACGCCAAGCAGCAGTACGCCGGCTACCGTCAATGTGGGATCGATGTGCATTAGATTTGTCCTTACTAGACGGAACAGACGGAACTAGACGGATTGGCGAATAGGCTGGCCGACAGCCGGTATATACAAGACGGCGCTGTAGGGGGCCAGGCGAGCAGTCGTACGCCCAGCATGAATGATGCGGACGCGCTTGCTGACGACCTCGCGCCATCTGCCAAGCTGGGGAAACGGTAGTTCCACTGTGCGTGACTCATGGCCGAAATTAATGGCAACGACAGCGGCATGACCCTCATTATCCCAGCGGCGGAAGCGCACTACCTTTGTACGCTCAAAATCACCAGGCAGAAACTCAATCCAGTCACTGCGCAGCGCTGCGCAGGTGCGGCGCGTGCGCAGCAAGCGCTGCACCAGTTGAAAGTGGGCAGCATGCTCTTTGCGTTTTAGCTTTTGCCACTGCAAGGGTGCAAAGTCAATCGTGCGTGGGCTGTCGTCGCCATACTCCTGGCCGGCATACAGCATTGGGACACCCGGCGCCGCCAACAGCGCCACCAGACCACAGCGCGCTAACGCCAGGGCAGCCTGGTTTACACTCATTCCTTTGGGGCGTTCCAGATAGCCGGCCGAATAAAATTTGATCTCATGTTCCGGCCGCACTTCGTCATGGCTGCTGGTGTAGTTGATCACTTGATCCGCCGACGTATACCCCAAATCGCGAAAGCCGCCGAGAGCACGGGCGATGTCGCTCTTCTCCCACTGCCAGCGATGATTAAGCACCTTCTCCATTATATGGTGAAAGTCGCCGTTCCATACCGCATCCATCGGCGTGTCATGCACCAATTTTGCGGCTGTTTTTGCACTGTTCGTGCCTTCCAATGTCCAAAACTCACCAATTAAAATGCAGTCCGGCTTGACCTCTTTCGCCGCCCAGCAGATGGCGCTGATGCCATGATAAGGATTAAATCCTGGATCGTCTGGGTTGCGATCGTCATAATCGACGCCGCCCACCCAATCAAAACGAAAGCCATCGATATGGTACTCCTGCAGCCAATACCGCACAATGTCTTGAAAGTATTTCGTCGTCTCAGGGTCGAAATGATCCCAATCGACGCCGCCCCACATATTGATAGCAGGCGGAGTGTGATGAAAGAAGGGATTCCAATCCGTCCAACGTTCGCCATTAGGGCCATACAAGGGCGGATACATCTGGTAATAGGGATGCTCACCCCAGGCGTGGTTGAAGGCGACATCCAGCAGCACGGCGATGCCGCTACGGTGGCATTCATTGACAAAGGCTTTGAAGTCGCTGGGGTTGCCATAGGTGTTAGCAATGGCGTGATAAAACACAGGGTTGTAGCCCCAACTGGAGTCGCCGGGAAAGGCTTGAATCGGCATCAACTCAACGGCATTGACGCCTGTGCGCACTATATGGGGAATCAGCTTGCGCAGGCGCTGAAAGTTACCATAGAGTGGACGATTTCCTTGCCAGGCGCCGGCTGCGTCGCGCACACACAGTTCATAGATGACCAGATCGCGCAGCGAAGGTGTACGCCAGCCGCCGTCCGTCCAGCGAAAACGCCGTGTCTTGGCCGGCAGCATCGCCCACGGGGCTTTGGGCGTCCACTCCACCTGCTGGGCATAAGGATCGCCCACCCAAGCGTGCGTATCGTCATCCACCAGTACGTAAAAACCATAGCGCGTTTGGCCGGGATGGCGGATGGTTGTCCACCAAGTGCCCGATCCATCTGTCTGCAGTGGATTGGCGCGCGTGTCCCAATTGTTGAAATCACCTACGACGCTGATGAACGGTTTGTAGGGGGCGCGCAAAACAAACGTCACTGTGCCGGGCCGCAGCAAGTCTACATGGGCGCCGCCGCGCAGATCAGACGGCAAATGCTCGGTTGTGTGGGCGCGGCGGAATAGATCGTTGAACTTAGAAAGCATAAAAAGAAGGCAAGGGCAAGACAGATAGCGCTTGCCCTTGCCTGAATCCTCTACATATTGTTGATGAGCGCCTGGCCAAATTCACTGCATTTGACCTCGGTGGCGCCTTCCATCAGGCGAGCAAAGTCGTAGGTCACAACCTTATCGGTAATGGTCTTTTCCATTGCAGTGATCACCAGATCGGCAGCTTCATTCCAGCCCATGTGGCGCAGCATCATTTCCCCGCTCAAAATCACCGAGGAGGGATTAACTTTGTCCTGCCCGGCATACTTGGGCGCGGTGCCATGTGTGGCTTCAAAAATTGCACGGCCTGTTTCGTAATTAATATTGGCGCCAGGTGCAATGCCGATGCCGCCGACCTGCGCCGCCAGGGCATCGCTGACATAATCGCCATTGAGGTTCAGCGTGGCGATGACATCATACTCGGCGGGGCGGGTAAGAATTTGCTGCAGGAAGGCGTCAGCAATCACATCCTTGACCACGAGGCCGTTGGGCAGCTTATGCCAGGGGCCACCGTCCAACGGTGTGGCGCCGAACTCTTCTGCGGCCACTTTGTAGCCCCACTGCATAAAAGCACCTTCCGTAAATTTCATGATGTTGCCTTTGTGCACCAGCGTGACGCTCTTGCGACCGTTGTCGAGCGCATAACGGATGGCAGCGCGCACGAGACGGCGCGTGCCCTCTTCGCTCACCGGCTTAATGCCGATGCCGCTGCTCTGCGGAAAACGAATCTTGCTGACGCCCATTTCGTTCTGCAAAAAATCAATCAGCTTTTTGGCTCCTGGGCTGTAGGCTTCCCATTCAATGCCGGCGTAGATGTCTTCGGTGTTCTCACGGAAGATGACCATATCGACCAGTTCCGGACGCTTCACCGGGCTGGGCACGCCGCTGAAATATTGTACGGGACGCACGCACGCATAGAGGTCCAAGCGCTGGCGCAGCGCCACATTGATGCTGCGAATACCGCCGCCAATCGGCGTGGTCAACGGCCCCTTGATGGCAATAATGTATTCGTCGATGGCTGTCAGCGTCTCCTCAGGCAGCCAGATCGGCTCACCATAGACCTCATTCGCCTTCTCGCCCGAATACACTTCCATCCAGGCAAACTTGCGCTTGCCGCCATAGGCCTTTTCGACGGCGGCGTCAAGCACCGGCCTGCTGGCCGCCCAGATATCCACCCCCGTGCCGTCGCCCTCAATAAAACAGACAATCGGTTGGTCAGGCACCTGCAGTACGCCGTCTTTGATCTGGATTTTTTCGCCGCTAGTCGGCACAACAACTTTTTGATATGCCACTTCGTTTTCTCCCTTGTGCTGGTTGAGCAACTGCTGGTGGAAAATGGTTGGGCTGCGCCTGGTGTGGGTGCATTGCTTTTGGCCGCAGTGTACCAAAGAGAGAGGGATCAGTCTATTTTTTGCACAGTAACGGGACAATAAGTCAGAGGCTGAATAGAGGGCGCAAAAAAAGACGCCGAACAGCGCTGCGCTGTTCGGCGTCCGGATCAAGTCAGGCAGCAATGCAGTATCGACGTGCGCAGAGACGGCTAGTCCTGCTTGGCCAACAAAACGGCTGCGCCCATGAGCGCCAGGCCGGCGATACTGAGCGGAGCAAGCGGTGGCGGCGTTTCTCCACCTCCTCCACCTCCTTCACCTCTTTCGCCGTTCTGTTCCGCGGGCGTGCCTTGTGCGGCCGCTCCGCCCTCGCCGCTTTCGCCATTTTCACCTGTTTCGCCGCTTTCCTGCTGCGGTGAAGCCTCAACGGCAGACGGGTTGTACGCAACGGTAAAGTTTGCGCCGCTGCTTACCTGTACAGGAACCGGCTGCATGGCTTCGCCACTCTCTGCACGGCCTTCATAGTGCTCGTAGGCGCCGATCAGCCCAGAGACCGAAATAACTGCCAACAAAATAGCAACACCGACCCGTAACCCGCCTTTGACAAACAGCCCGAGTAAAACGCCAACGAAACCAATTACGGTAGCCACAAAACCGATCAACTGCACACCGTCCCAATGCCGATAGATCACCAACTCACCCAAAACCACTAAGAAGCCGCCGGCCAGCAGCAGCAGGAGAATTGGCGTCAGATTGCGGCGAACAGACTCTTGTAACTTTGCCATATATACCCTTTCCAAAATCTTTACGCATACAAATTCCCAACGAATCCCATTGGGTGGCAAGGGCTATCCATCCCTTTTTCAGCACAAGCATAAAACTAACGTGTTCCTGTGCTGCATTCAAGCTGTTTGCGCGAAGAGAGGATTAAGAGGTTGTTAAAGGGTGCGGCTCAGCATCATCCTAGATCACTTTGCACCTGCGCCATCCACACGGCATCGTCACCTTGAAAGAGTTCGCCGTTGCGGCCACGGCTCCACGGTCCCACCAGCCAGTAAATCAGATCGGCGACCACGGTAGGATCCCCCAGCGCAGCGCGCGTGTGTTGTTCATGAAAATGCGTGGTGTCCAGCCGGGTTTCCGTCGTGTCGATGCTGCGGATGTCTTCCTGCATAGAGGTATCCACCTCGCCAGGGTTGAGCAGATTGACGCTCACCTTGGAACCGGCCAATTCCAACGCCAGTGTCCGTGTAAACATGGCCAGGCCGGCCTTGGCCGTGCAGTAGGCGCTTGCCCCCAACATAGGCTCCTCGGCTGCGCCGCTGCCGATGTTGAGAATGCGTCCATATCCCTGATCCAGCATCAAGGGCAGCACGTTGCGCACCATAAAGAAGGGGCCAACCAGGTTGATCATGATGTTATAGGCCCACTCCTCCGGATCGACTTCGCTCACCTCTTCCAACGGCCAGATCACGCCGGCATTGTTGACCAAAATATCGACGCGGTCATACTGCTCCAGGGCCGACTCAACAATCTCTTCGACGCCGGCCAAATCGCTCACGTCAGCGGCCACAGCGATGGCGCGGCTGCCTTGCCGGCGCAACTGCGCTGCAACAGCCTCCACTTCCTCTTCACTGCGCGCGGCCAGCACGACGGCTGCACCGGCTGCCGCCAAACGCCGTGCCGCAGCGGCGCCGATTCCCCGCCCTGCGCCCGTGATAATGGCAACCTGTCCTTGCAGTTTCTTTCCAGCCATGTGGCAACTGGCCTCTCTTGTGTTAACTGTTGTTGTCGTGATTGCTATGCCTCCGACTTATGCGCCGGCGGTTTCGTCTGCGAGACGGTTCACCTCAGTCTATCACAGGCGGCGGGCAAAGGGGCGCTCAGCCCCAAATTGACATTTGTACGCGCACGCGCCACAATAGACTTTATTTGTACACCCTTGCCGGCCGCCCTTATCAGCGCGATGTTTACGACTGTAACTCTCACTGGTCTACGCCGCTTGCAAACTGACGCCCATCAATCAGCCACCCATGAATCACTCTCCAACAAACTCGCCGCCAGCGACGCCAACCTCACCTTTGTTGTCGGGGCAAAGCTTTAAGGCGGACCCCTACCCTGCCTTTGCCTGGCTGCGCGCCAACGCGCCGATCTACTGCCGTGTCAGCGCCGATGGCAGCACCCGCATGTGGTTCTTGACCCGCTATGCCGATGTGGCTGAGGCTTTGCGCGACCACCGCCGTTATGTCAAAGATGTCCGCAACAGCTTGACCATTGAACAACTTGCCGCCCGTGCTCCAGAGCCGCCGCTCTACACCCTGTTGACCCACCACATGCTCAACGCAGACGGGGCGAACCATGCGCGCCTGCGCGGGCTTGTCAATAAGGCTTTCACCGTGCGCATGGTTGACCAACTTGCCCCGCGCATCGAGGAGATCGCCCGCCGCCTGCTGGATCGTGCTGCAGCAGCCGGCCAGATGGATGTCATTGCGGAGTATGCGCTACCGCTGGCTGTAGATGTCATCAGCGAGCTGCTGGGCATGGAGGAGCGCGACCACCACCGTCTGCGCGCCTGGTCACGCGTGCTGGTGGCGCCTTCGGCCAGCAGCACACGCAACGAAGCCAAGACGGCCAAGCTGCGCAGCGTTATGCAGGATTTTGTTGGATATCTGCAGCGGCTGTGCGAGCAGCGCCGCAGCCGCCCGCAGAACGACCTCATATCGCTTTTGCTGGCCGCCGAGGAGGCAGGCGACCGCCTCAGTCAAGATGAACTTTACAGCATGGTGCTGCTGATCGTAGTTGTCGGCCATGAGACTTCGGTGCACTTGATTGGGAATATCGTTTACAGCCTGCTGCCGCATCCCGCATTATGGGCGCAACTGCGCGCGCAGCCGACGCTGATCCCACAGGCGGTGGAAGAGTTGATTCGCTATGCCGGCCCGGTGGAGCGAGCCACCATGCGGTTTGCCGCCGAAGACATCGTCTTGCATGGTCACACGATCCGGCGCGGCGACGCCGTCACCTTGCTGCTGGCTTCGGCTCACCAAGATGAGGCCGCCTTCACCTGTCCCAGCCAACTCGATATTCAGCGCCGTGATAGCCGTCACCTTGGCTTTGGGGCCGGCATTCACTACTGCCTGGGTGCACCCCTGGCACGCATAGAAGCGTGCATCGCCCTGCAAGCAATGCTGGAGCGTTTCCCCATGCCGCGTCTGGCCGTGCCGGATGCGGCGCTGCGCTGGCATACAAACCCCATTCTACACGGGCTGCGCCGGCTGCCGATCGCTTGGTAAGGCGTCACCCCAGTGAGTCGGAAATGCGGCTGCCGCGATAACCAAGCTGTGAAGCAAACAGCAGGCCGATCAGCACCAACAGCAAAACTGGAGCTCCGCACAAGCAGTACAAACTTAGGGTTAAGCCATTAGCGATCAGGCGCCCAAAGCTGGCGCCAGTCGCTGCCGGGGCCACCGCAACAGCCGGGGCCGCCGCAACTGCCGGGGCAAGTGCGGATTGCCCTATTGCAGCGCCCTCAGCTTTTGACGACAACTGAGCCGGCGCCGCACTGGTCACAGACTGCGCCACCTCAGCAACGGTTAGCGAATCCGTCACCACTTCAGCGGCGGTGGTGGAAAAGGCGAGGCTAGGAGCAATGGCCGCGATGACAATTTCCGGCAGTTCCGGAGCTGCGTTTTCATCCTCCCATGCTGAGATATAGGCGACAACCGCACCGATTTGACGCCGCTTTAGCGTTCCACCTTTGGTCAAGGCAAAGCCAGGCATGATTGTCCCCGCCTTGCCGTTGGTGATGGTTTCCTCTACGACATCAATAGATATTCCCTGTCCTTGACGCGCTTGAACATAGTCTAGATGACAGCGCGCACAATTCCGGCTGTAGAGCCACGCTCCCTCATAAACAGGATCCTCCGACAGCACAGCTTGAAGCTGTGCATCCAACGGATCACCGTCCGCCTGCTGCGCTTGCACCGGCTGTACTACACAGAGCAGCAATGCAGCCGCAAGCAGCATCCACGCCACAGCCCATTTTCGCACCCCATACACGGTATTGCCTCCCCATTCTCGTTGCGTACCCGGCGCCGGCTGATGCCAACGCCGCCGCCAGTAATGGAATCCAGATTACAGGTTGTTAGTTAACGCTCCCGCGCGTGTATGTTAACAAGTTCACAAAGGCCCCTTAACCGCCTGTTGACCAATATCTGGTTTACTAAAGACAGCCTTACCACAACAAACGGAAGGCGTCGTTTCTGCACTCCATTAGAAGTCAGGAGAAAAAAGCAAATGCGTACAATTTATGTGAGAATGATGCAGTTGGCAGGCGCCATGATCGCTATGGCGGCGATGGTTCTTCTTTGCGCCACGCCGAGCCTGGCGCAAGACGGCAGCAGCACCATCGTTCCCCTCGATGACCCAATGGCTCCCTTTCTGGAAAGCCGTGCCTTCGCTGCTGCCCAGGGTGCGACCGCCGAGTTCCGCAAAATGGAATGGGTGGCGCTGGATGAGGCCAACAGCAAGGTCTACTGGGCTATGACCGAGATCAACAAGGGCATGACCGACGGCGAAGGGGACATTCAGGTTGATGAAAATCCTTGCGGTATTGTTTATGTTGGCGAGTACGATGCCGACTTTAACATCAGCAAAATTTCGCCGCTGATCGTCGGCGGGCCATACGACGAGGCCAACAAGGGAAATGAGTGTTCAGTTGACAATATTTCTAATCCCGATAATTTGATGGTGGATGCTAAGGGGCGGCTCTGGATTGGCGAAGACACCTCGCTGCACGCCAATAACTTCTTGTGGATGTATGACGGCGAACTGCACCGCTTCGCAGCCGTGCCGACCGGTGCCGAAACCACCGGCCTGCACATCACGAGCGACGGCACACTGTTCTTCAACGTGCAGCATCCCAGCGGCGCCAACCCGTTCCCGTACAATCGCGGTCTGGTCGGCGTGGTCAACGGCTTTAAGGCCGCCGATGATTTCACACCTATCGCTGCGCCGGAAGGTGCGGACCAGGGGCGGGTGACGATTGCGGCGGGAGAGTATCAGATGTTGGGTCGCGCCGGCGAGCCTATTCCCAGTGAGGTCACCGGCGCTCGCTTTGGCCAGAAGGAAACGACATCCGGCGACATGATGGGCATTTGCAACAGCCCCGACGGCAATATGTTCTTGCCTGTCGACGAAACCGGCACGGAAGGCTCACTCTACACCAACTTTGAATGCGTTCCCGGTGGCGTCACCCGCATTTATATCCGCAACAACGGCAGCACTTGGGATGTTATCGAAGGTGAAAACGTGGATTTCGCTTCCGTCAACGGCACCTGGACCAACTGCGGTTCGTCGGTAACGCCGTGGAATACCGCCTTGACCTCCGAAGAATACGAACCGCTGGCGACACTGGATGGTTGGCAGAAAAATGTCGCCGGCATGACGGACTATCTTGGCGAGCAGGCCAATCCCTATGATTATGGGTACTTAGTGGAAATGATGCCGGATACCAGCGGCGAAGGCATTGGTTCGGTTGTGCAGAAGCGTTATGTCATGGGTCGCTTTAGCCACGAGAATGGCGTCGTCCTGCCGGACGACAAGACCGTCTACTTCGGCGATGACGGCACCAACACCGTGCTCTTCAAGTTCGTCGCTGACGAAGCGGGCGATCTGAGCGCCGGCACCCTCTACGCCGCTAAAGTAACACAAATGGAAGATCAGAGCTTTGGGCTGGAATGGCTGGAGCTGGGCAAGGGCAGTGACGATGATGTTGCCGAGGCACTCGCCCTCATGGAACTGCCCCAGTAACATAAAGCGCAGCAGTTACAAGCTAGCTGAGTAGGAACAACGGTGGGCCGGAAACTTATATCCGGCCCACCGTCTATTATTTACCTGGGAACGATCGCCCAGGATGTCCACAAATTTCAGGCATGAATGTCGATTTTAATGCTCAGTTGTCTCGCAGCCGCGCCGTAACATGGCCAGTGCATCGGCTGCTTCGGGGGCGATGACTGCTGTAATCCGCATATTTTCGCCCAAAAGCGTGGTGGCGGTCGGCACCCATTCTATGCCATCCTCATAACAGTGTACGAGAATGCATCCTTGGGGCAGGCCCAGGTCTTTGACCTCCCGCCCCACAAACGGCGCCCCCGGTTCGACTGCCATTTCCACAACAACGGGCTTTTTGTAGGTAGGCCGCAGCCCACCACTGAGCAGATCGCGTTCCAGCAGTGCTTCGTAAATCGGCAAATCCTTCAACCACTCAGCAACGGCGTAGGCCGAAAAACAACTCACCAGCAGCGGGAGCATTTGGCTGTAGTTGCCGGTCATTTCCAGGATCAGCACAATTCCGGTCAGCGGCGCCCGCACAATGGCCGTAAAATAAGCAGCCATTCCCACCACGGCAAAGATAGCCGGCTCGGGGACGGCGGCGGGTGCAAAGTAGTGTGCAATGTCGCCAAATGCCAACCCAATCAGCGCGCCCAACACGAGGAGCGGCGCAAAAATGCCGCCAGGGGCGCCGGTGGCATAGCTGATCATCGTCAGCCCAAAGCGCAAGAGAAACCAGAGCGGAATTGCCGCCAGCAGCATATCGCCTTCCAAGATACGCTCAGCCAGATTATGGCCACCACCCACGGCGATGGGGGAGAACCAGGCGATGAGACCCGCAATGGCGCCGACCGCCGCGGCCAAAGGCACCCGTGTCTTGCTGGGAAAACGGCCAAAGAGGTCTTGGGTCTTGAGGAGCCCTTTGTTGAAAGCCACGCCCAGGACACCAGTCACGAATCCGAGCAAAATGAAGAGGGGCAGGTTCGCCAGCGGAGGTACGGGATAACTTGGGACGGCAAAAACAGGCAACTGGCCGGAAGCTAACCTGGCTACGATGTCCGCCGCTGCCGCCGCCAGGAATGCAGCGCCAAACACGACCGGACGGAAGTCACGCTGTACTTCCTCAAGGATAAAAACCAGACCGGAGAGCGGGGCGTTAAACGCTGCGGCGAGGCCGGCGCCGGCGCCGGCGGCGATCAGCACCAGCCGCTCGCGCGCAGTGACTTTCAGCCAGCGGGAAATGGCGTCGCCGACGGCGCCACCCATCTGCACGGTCGGCCCCTCGCGCCCTAACGCCATGCCGCTGCCGATAGCCAGCACACCGCCAATCATTTTCACCGGCAGCACCCGCCGCCAGCGCAGTTCACGCAGGCGATGTAAGGTCGCTTTGAGATGGGGGATGCCGCTGCCGCTTGCTTCGGGGGCATATTGACGCACCAAGGCGACCGAGAGTGCAGCGCCCGCCGCCCCAAAAGCCATCGGCAGGAGCCAACCCACATAGGGGATCTGGTGCGACCAGGCCACGAGCCCATTGCGCAGCGTATCCGCGCCGGCCAGCAGCCAACGGAAGATCACGGCGACGACACCCGCACCTGCCCCTACCAGCACCGCCCGCGGAAACAAGCGGTCGCGCTGCTGGCTGACGCTGAGGTATTCACGCAATTCGGAGCGCGCCTGAACGCTTCCGCTGTTGGCCGCGGCGGCAACTTCACTGCTTTCACTATCCATTATTGCTCATTTCCACATCGTATAGGTTGTCGGTCAGACTTGGGTTCAAGCGTGGCGACAGGGATCAATAATCAACATTATAGCAAGGCGACCCGATCTTGGCGAGTGAGGCAGGAATGAGGGCTGTCGTGATCCTTGACCGCTCTCACTCTTCTTTCGCTGGTAATCTCGGGGCGTTTTTTGGGGGCATTTTTCGGGGGCGCCCTACGCTTTATGCTATACTGTTCCGCTATGGGCCATGCACGAGAATACGCCGGCGCGCCGGTGGAACCATATAATGATGACATATTGCTCTCGATGGTGCAGTCAGCGCCGGTTGCGATTGTCGTTGCCGACCAGGCCGGCCAGATCGTGCTGGTCAACAACAAATTGGCGGCGATGTTTGGCTATGAGCGCGAAAAGCTGGAGGGCAAGCCCATCGAAGTACTGCTGCCCGAACGCTATCGCAGCGGCCATGTCGCCTATCGAGCGGAATATACGGGCAATCCGCGCCAACGCCCTATGGGGTCGGGGCTTGATCTGGCCGGACGGCACAGCGACGGCAGCGAGTTCCCGATCGAGGTAGGGCTTAGCTACTACCGCAGCAGCGATCAGCTCTGGATCATGGGAGCAATCACGGATATCACGCGCCGCAAACAGAACGAGGAGTTTCTCGAACGCCGCGTGCAGGAGCGCACACGCGAGATCGAACGCCGCCGCCAGGTCTCTGACAGCCTGCGCGATATTCTGGCCATCCTCAACTCCGACCGCCCCCTTGCCGAAATACTCGAGCACATCGTTGTCCAGGCCAGCCAATTGCTCAAGGCGGATGGTGGGGCTATCTACCAGATGCAGGAAAGCGATTCCGGTATCGCCATTCAAGCCAGCCACGGACTGAGCAGCCGGCAGTTGAACAACTCGCTTCAACTTACCCTGCCTACAGCAGTAAACCAGGTGGTGCATGACGGCGACCGCGTGACAGTGACGATTCATGATGACTGGGCAGACGAGAGCAAAAACGGGACGCCTGCTGCGCTGGCGCTTGACCCCGACGCAGCGGGCAGCTTTGCCTATTGCGCACAGCTTGCCGTGCCTCTTCGTATCAAAGAAGAAGTGTATGGCGGGCTGATGTTGTATTATGTCGACCCGCGCCGCTTCTCAGCCGAGGAGATAGAACTGGCGGTCATGTTCGGCGATCAGACTGTGCTGGCAATTGAAAATGCGCGTCTGCGCGCGCGCGCCGAACGCACTGCGGTGGCGGCAGAGCGCAATCGCATTGCGCGCGATCTGCATGATTCGGTGACGCAGACTTTATTTTCCGCCACTCTTATTGCCGAAGTGCTGCCCAAGTTAGTCCAGCGCAACAGCAAAGAGGGAATGCGTCGGCTAGACGAACTGCGCCAATTGACGCGCGGTGCATTGGCCGAGATGCGCACCCTGCTGCTGGAGTTGCGACCGGCCACGTTGATTGAGGTCAGCATTGAGGAGCTGTTACGCCAACTGGTGGAAGCAGCGCGCGGCCGCGCACGCATTCCGATTGACATGCAGGTGGAGGTGACGACGCCGCTGCCGCCGGATGTCAAGCAGGCTTTTTATTATATCGCGCAAGAAGCGCTCAATAACGTGGCTAAACACGCTCGCGCCGGCAGTGTCGTCGTCAGCCTGCACAGCGATAGTGCCGGCGCCGCCCTCGTCGTGCGCGATGACGGCCAAGGCTTTGATGTGACGCAAGTAACTCCGGAACATTTGGGGCTGGCCATTATGCGTGAGCGCAGCGAGTCGATTGCGGGCGAGTTGGCGATTACCAGCATCCCAAGCCAAGGTGCAACAGTTACCATTCAGTGGCGAAACCCGGAAATAGTGGGCAACACATGAGCGAGGATAGATTTAGTAACCAATTTCATAACCCACAAACTGAACCGGCGGCCCAAGCAGACGAAAAGATAATCCGCGTCATGGTTGTGGATGACCATGCTGTTGTGCGCGGCGGTTTGGCTGCTTTTCTCCTTGCTTATGACGACCTGACATTGGTAGGTGAGGCATCCAATGGGGTTGAGGCGGTCAAACTGAGTGGCGTATACCGCCCAGACGTCATCCTCATGGATTTAGTGATGCCGGAGATGGACGGCGCCACAGCGACACGGCTGATACGCGAGCAAAACCCGCAGATCCGTGTGATTGCACTGACAAGCTTCAAAGAAGATGATCTGGTGCAGGGCGTGCTGCAGGCGGGCGCCATCGGCTATCTGCTCAAAAATGTGGCAGCCGATGAACTGGCAGCGGCCATTCGCGCTGCGCACGTGGGGCGGCCAACGCTTGCACCCGAAGCGGCCCAGGTGCTGATACACAACGCCACCCAGCCCAGATTTCAGCCCTTAGGCCACGATCTGACGGAGCGTGAATTGGACGTATTGGCATTAATGGTGACGGGCATGAACAACAGTGAAATTGCTGATAAGCTGGTCGTCAGCCGCTCTACAATCAAATATCACGTCAGCAATATCCTCTCCAAGCTGCAGGCTACCAGCCGCACGGAAGCGGTAGCCTACGCTCTGCAGCAGAATTTAGTCCCCTACACACAAGACTAAACAGGCCAGCAAAAAATGGCGCGCACCTGGTCAGTTGACCAGGTGCGTAACTACACGAATGGCGGCATCAAATCTCGCCCTATGCCTAGCGATAGATGACGCGAAATCCACTACACTACAATGGCAAGTTTCGGACCCGCGGCGCCAACGTCATACTGCTATCAGCAGATGAGCGCCAATAGCCTCTATCAGGCGGCTTTCAGGCACAAATAGGGAGTAGTGTTGTATGCGCGTGCTGCTGGCCGACGACAAACCGGCGCTAAGATCAGCCATTCGCCTTTTGCTCGAACAAGAAGCTGGTGTTAACATCGTCGCTGAAGTGGCTGATGCGCATTCACTATTGGACGAAGCAACCCGCTCATATCCGGATCTGATTCTTTTAGATTGGGAGCTGCCGGGACTTCAAGGCAACAACGTTGCGCAACGTGTACTGAGTGCCCTGCACGCCTTTCACCCGAATTTACGCGTTATTGTGTTAAGCGGCCGGCCGGAAGCCGGTCGCCCCGCCCTTGCGGCCGGCGCCAGCAGCTTTGTGAGTAAGGCCGATCCCCCAGAGCGGCTGCTGGCAGCACTGCATCATGCCAAAGGATAGTCGCACCACTTATGTCAACTGTTTTTGATGTCACCGTACTGGGTGGAGGGCCTGCCGGCTTGGCAGCGACGACCTACGATCTGTTCGCACGACTCAAAGTGGCGCTTGTCAGTCCGGATTTGGGCGGCAAGGTCAGTTATCCGTTTGCATTGCGCGACCAGCCGGTGGTTGATCTTGTGTGGGGAGCGGAGCTGACGCACGATTTTGCCGAAAAAACGGCTGCTAAGTTGCAGCACCATATCAAAACCACTGCAACCAGTGTTACCCGCCAGGATAACGGGACCTTCCGCCTGCATTTGGCGGAAGGAGATGACATTGAAGCTCGTGCCGTGATTGTCTGCACCGGTGTACGCGCCCAGCGCCTGTTTGTCAGCGGCGAAAGTGAATTTTGGGGCCGGGGCCTCAGCTATTCAGCCGTAAGCCATGCTCCACTCTTTCAAGGGCGCAACGTAGCCATTCTTGGCGGTGGCCAGCGTGCGGTGACGGCGGCGCGTATCCTTGCTCCCCTGGCAAATCACATTGACTACATTGTGGCCCGGCCGCAGCAAATGCCGGAAGGCGACAGCAGCGAGCAATGGCTCAATCACCCCAAGATCACGGTATTTCGCGGGTGGGAAGTGCAGCAGGTGATCGGCGACGAATTTGTCACCGGTATTGATTTGGTGGGCATCAATGGCGAAGTACGCAGTCTGCCGGTCGAAGGCATTTTTGTGCAGTTTGGGCTGCTGCCCAACAACAGCGCCGTGCGCGAATTGGTGGAACTTGATCACAACGGCAATATTGTGATCAATGAGCAGTGCGCGACCAGTGTGCCAGGCATTTATGCTGCGGGCGACGTGACGACAGTCTGTGCGGAGCAGGTTGTTGTGTCACTCGGTGAAGGCGCCAAGGCAGCGCTTGCGGCATGGCAGTATTTAGCGTTTCAAGGAGAATAACCAGCTTAATGAGCGTCGATGGTTGTAACAGGTGGAATGGTGGATTACCCTGTGCTGGGAGCAGCGACACTGATTCTTTGCAGGCTACGGTTCTACTTGTTGAAGACAATGAGGATAACATTCTCACCGTCGCGGACTATCTGACCTACAAGGCTTATCACGTGGTTGTAGCACGCACCGGTAAGGAATGTCTTGAGATCGCAGCCAAAATTCGTCCCGACGTGATCTTGATGGATATCCAAATGCCGGAATTGGATGGTCTCCAAGCAATTCAGCAGTTGCGAAGAATGCCGCTGCTGAGGCAAGCGCCTATTGTGGCGCTCACGGCGCTGGCTATGGCCGGAGATCGAGAACGGTGCCTGGCAGCGGGGGCCGATCATTATTTGAGCAAACCCGTCAGTCTACGCGAACTTGCCGGCGTCGTTGCCTCCTGCCTGACGGATAGATAGAGAAGATAAGCTTGGCTGCTGGGCAGCCAAGCTTGCCGGCTTCTGCGTCACGTTAATAAAATACAGTTTTCGCTGGCGTGGTCACTTGGCTCATAAGCGTCGGCGCTTTCATCATTAAACCAGCGTCCATCAGCACTGTAGTAGCGGAAACGATAACGCTGGCCGGGATCGAGCAGAAGCGAAACGCTGCATGTGCCATTGCTGCGCTTAACCAGCTTATGGCTAACCTGGTTCCACTCATTAAAATCCCCCGCAACAAAAATCTGTGACTCGCCTTCACTATAGGGAAGTGTGAACGTCACTTTGACTTTACTATCCTTGTCTGCACTCTTTTTTATCATTTGTTGTCCCTTTCGCTTGCTCCACGAGGAAGCTGCCTATGGCGGTATGACTCAGCTAAAGGTCCGTCCCCTAACCAACACGCAATCTTACCGATTCTTCAGAGAAGCGCAAATCGAATTCAGGCGGAAACAGCCTTTGATCGGCTTGTGCTACAATAACAAGCCATACGCTGCGCAACTTTTCAGGTGAGAATATGACGGACACACCAATCAAGTGGTCGCTGCACACGCAAGCACGCAACCGGACAAATGCGCCAGGCAAAGTACTTGTGATTGGAGCCGGCATGGCCGGTCTTGCCGCTGCGCGCATCTTGCAGGCAACAGGCTTTTGTGTCACCATTTTGGAAGCACGCGAGCGGATCGGCGGGCGCACCTGGACAGATGACAGCCTCGGTTTCCCTTGCGACTTGGGTGCTTCGTGGATCCACGGGGCCGATGACAACCCGCTCACCGAGTGGGCGACAGCGATTGGCTTACAATTGGTGCACACACCCACTAGCCGCCGCCGTTTTTTTCAACAGGGCAACTGGCTGAACCAGCAGGATATGTTGCGCACCTGCTGGCGCGGCGTCGCCACAGGTGCAGCACGAATGGTGTTTGCCCAATGGCAATCGCAGCAACAGCGGCGACAAGGGGGCAATTCTCTCTCCCTCGCCGCAGCAGTTGACCCTATTTTGAGCAGTCCGGCACTGCCGTTCAACGATCGGCGTTTTCTGGCCTGGTTGATCTCAGTCAGCGAAGGGGTGCAAGGTGCGCCTGCCGAAGTTATTGACCTGGCAGAGTGGTACCCACGTGAAGCCACTGGCGTCAATGCAATGCTCAGCGGCGGCTATCGCCAACTTGTCGAAGATGCGGCCCAAGACTTGGACATTCGCCTCGGCTGCGCTGCCGGGCTTGTTGCTTACGACAAAACCGGGGTGACCGTGCACACGCAAAATGGCCCTTTTCAGGCTGATGCCGTGATCATCACCGTTCCCTTGAGTCTGCTCAAATCCGGCAGACTATTATTTGATCCGCCGCTGCCGGCGGCAAAACAGGCGGCGATTGTGCGCATCGGTTTTGGCGGTGATGCTGTGCTGAACAAGATTTTTCTGCACTTTCCCCATCGTTTCTGGCCAGATACGCAGGATCGCTGCGTGGCGCTGCCGGAGTCTCCGCAAGAGCGTGGATTTTTTTCCAACTGGATTAATCTGGAGCCTGTCGCCGATGAACCGCTGCTGCTCGGCTTTGCCAGCGGAAACGCAGCAGCACGGCTGGATCGAGAAGCCGGCGACGAGGTGATTATTGATACGGCTTTGCGGTCGCTGCGCCGCATGTTTGGCCGCCATATCCCCGACATCAGCGGCTATCAGATTACTCGCTGGCTGTCCGACCCCTGGGCCGGCGGCAGCTACTCCTATGCCCACGCCGGCAGCCGCCCCGCCGATCGCGCGCTGTACGCCCAACCCGTTGCCGACCGGCTCTTCTTTGCCGGCGAGGGCACGGTCGCTGCGGATTATGGTACAGTGCAGGCGGCGCTGCTTTCCGGTGAGCGAGCCGCACGCACGCTGCACAAGCGCTACTGCTGTGAGGAAAGTACAAGCGCAGAACTGCCCTATGCCGGTTGGCGCAAAGCTCATCCGTATCGCGCGGATATATGAATACCTGACCAGATTGCGGCCCATTCACTCTTCTACAGGGGGCACTATGTCTGATGCGAATATGCCTGACGGTGCGGTGATTCCTGCTATTTACACCAATCAACAATTGATTAACGCCTTTTATTTTGCTGCTGAGACGATGGGAGGCGACTACACAGCTTGGTTGGCTGCTGTCGGGATCGATCTCGACACGCTGGCAGCTAGCCGGGATGCCGTTTACTCCGGCCCGCCTCTTGAACAATTGGAAGGGCTGACGACCAGCCAGCACGCAGCCGTACAGCGGGAGCTTTTGGGCGAACTGTTCAAACAGGTGCGTTGGGTAGGATCGGTCAATGCGCCTGATGGACTCAATCTGCGCCGCACACCTGCGGTCGACACACAGCCGTTGGCGCTGTTAAGCCATACCACATTGCTGCAGGTGTTGGCAGAGCAAGGGGGCTGGTTGTTCGTCATCGCAGGCAATCAGGCGGGTTATGTGTATGCCGCCCATGTGCTGCGCCGTCTTGCCCCGCAGCCAGTAGACCCTTTACCCGTTTCCCCGCTAGAACCTGACACAACAGAGGAAATTCTGGCGCCGCCCGCCGCAGAACAACTGTCCATTCCTGACGAGGCGGATGCCGTGACGCGCACCGTGGGGGAGCTTTGGAATCATTATGGCGGCCTGCTAAAGCAGGAAGCACAGCGGCTTGCGATTGACGCCACCATGGCAGCCGCATTGCTGGCAGCCGAATCCAGCGGGCGCGGCTATGGTGCAGACGGCCGGCTGCTTATTCGCTTTGAAAACCATCTTTTTTATGATCAGTGGGGTGTGCAGCACCAGCCTGAATTTTTCAGCCACTTTGCGTTTGACGGCACGAATCGCTGGCGCGACCATCGCTGGCGGGCTGATCCCAATGGCGCGTGGCAACTGGGCCATCAGGACGATCAAGCGATCGAATGGCAGGTATTTCAACTGGCGCACCAATTTGACGAAACCGCGGCGCTGCTTTCGATCAGCATGGGGATGGCTCAAATCATGGGTTTCAACTATGCAATGGTAGGGTTCAATAGTCCGCAAGAGATGATGCGCGCTTATCAAGCAAGCATCGCCCACCAGATACGCGGCTTTTTCCGCTTTATCGAGGCAAGACGCCTGGTTGAAGCTGTGCGAACCAGCGACCTGGTTACCTTTGCCGCCGGTTATAATGGCCCAGGGCAGGCCGACATATACGCTGCCAAACTGCAGGGATACGCAGCCGCGCTGAACAGCCTGCGTGCACCGGCTGCAGCAGCCGTCTCCGCCCCACAGCCGCCAGTTATAACACCGCCGGTTACAATACCAGCGGCCCCCATTCCAGCACCCGCTGCGCAGCAGTGGCTGCTGGTAGGCCTGGCGATCAGCAACATATTGTTGGCGTTAGCGGCAGCAGCCAGTGCGTTTCGCCGCCGACGAAAACGGCGGCGCTTTTCCTGGCGACAAATTGACAGCGAGTAGAGTGCATGTTACATTCTACCTGTAGAATTTATCATTTATCCTTGCAACGCAAGGTTGTCGACGCCGGCAACCACTGCTCCGGCGCCGGAGGACGGGCGGTATGAGCGAGGAACTTCAAGAAAATCAGCCAGACGAGCGTATTCGGGCAATTGCACGCGCGCTGCACGAACCCAAAATAGGACTGCTGCAGAAGCTGGCAGACAGTATCGGCGTTGATAAGGTTGAGGAACTATACCAGCGGACGCTCGAAATTGAAGCAGCCGGCGGCATGCCGACGGCAAGCGGCAAGCGGCGGCGCACAGCGGGTGGGGTTCTTTTTCAACTGACGCGCGAGTTTATGACCCCTCGCGAGCGACGTCAAATCTTTCGGGAACGCAAGCAGCCCGATGATC
Organism: Caldilineales bacterium; assembly: GCA_038205395.1. Lineage (GTDB taxonomy): Bacteria > Chloroflexota > Anaerolineae > Caldilineales > Caldilineaceae > Fredericiella. The sequence goes on along the minus strand of JBBRBX010000074.1, from coordinate 1,624 downwards.
CGGCGCAGCCGCGTGAGAAGCGTGAGCCGAAGCAGCAGTTGGACGCGCCTAAACCGCCGACGTCCGAAGAAATTGCCGTCCTGTTGCGAGCCGCCGCCACCATACCTGTCGAAAAGAAAGGGAGCGCCAGCGTGAAAGTCACTCTTATCGGTCGCCCCAAGCAAGTCAAGCGCCTTGACACTTGCGTTCTGGTGGTGATGGCCCCCAAGCCGCCGGGCACTTTGCCCAAAGGGCTGCCGCCTGTGCCGGAAGCCACCAATGCAACGCTGGCCGTTTTTATTGCCACCAAGCAGTGGAGCAAAGTTGAGGCGGCGCTCAAAGAAGATCCAAGTGACGAGTTGATCGTGGAAGGGTTCCCCTCCAACGACGCCAAAAACCAAATCACAGCCGTTTGGGCACAATCCTGCACCACAAAGTTGATTCAGCGCAACTTGCGCCAGCAAAAAACGGCGGACGCCACTGATTAGGCGGCTCCGGCGTCGATTTGCCTCTTGCTCATTCAAATATACCATTGCTCCGGCGTGACAGGCGGTTGATTTTGCGTTGCCGTTCTATGTACGCTAGACTGCTTGGTTAAGCAATCAATCACCCTTTATAGGAATCTACCACATGAGTCAATATCAAAAAACCTTTCGGATCTTAGGCCCGATTATTGGATTTATCTTGCTATACTTTGTCGTCACCAGCGCTGTCAGCTATCTCCAGCAGGGCCAGCTTGCTTTGGTGAATGAGGCGGCACAAAGTGCGGAGGCTGCTGCCGTCACTGAGACTGCTGCCGTCACTGAGACCGCCGCAGTCACTGAGACTGCCGCCCTCACTGAGACTGCCGCCCTCACTGAGACTGCCGCCCTCACTGAGACCGTCGCCGTCACTGAGACCGCCGCCGTCACTGAGACCGCCGCCGTCACCGAGACCGCTCCAGTGACTGAGACCGCCGCCGTTGCTGCACCGGCAGCAACGCCAACCGCACCTCCAGCGACGCCCACGGCAGAGCCTGTCCCGCCTACCGCTGAACCGGTCGCCGCCCCCGCCGTGGATATGGCCGCAGTCACAGCCGCTGTCACCAAAGGTGGCTGCGGGGCCTGTCATGTAATGCCGGGAGTGCCCAATGCAGTCGGCGTTGTCGGCCCTGATATGACCAACATCGGCAACGAAGCAGCCACGCGCGTGCCCGGAGAAACGGCAGAACAGTACATCCACCACTCGATCGTCGAACCAAACGCTTTCACTGCGCCCAATTGTCCTTTCGGCCCTTGTGTCGCCGGCGCAATGCCGGCCAACATGACACAATTGTTGAGCGAAGAAGAGATCAATACAATCGTCCAATACCTGCTGGCACAAAAAGGCGGCTCCTGACGCAGAGCCTTCAGCCAAACAAAAAGCCGGCAGGGAACGCCCTGCCGGCTTTTTTTTATGCACACGGCTGGCCCCAGCCTGCGTACTACCTTACGTTACAACAGCCGCTGCGTTTCAAATTGCAGTGTTGCCCCACCCCATTGGTAGTGTATCTAATTCGGTGGAAATTAGTTTAGGCATTGAAAAGGGTGGTTTGTTGAGAGATGACAGCCAAGAGGCCTTGGGTAGAATGATAGGCGGTTGCCTTATTGAACTGAGTGCGCAAGGT
>JBBRBX010000073.1:0-30394 GCA_038205395.1 Caldilineales bacterium | reverse complement strand
CCGACTTCCCAGCCTTCAAAACCGCCATCCTCGATTGTTTGAACCAGACGCATACCACCCACAAAAAGGCGCTGGATTCGCTTTTGACCTTACGCTTTCAGACCTTTGATAAAGCGCAGCCTATGACCTCGTGAGGTATAGTATCGCATCAAGCATTCGATTCGTCCTTGCTGCAATGGTTTGGATACCCTGTCATTTTACATCAAGACGAACCGTTCAATATCAATCCCGCGGATTTATACTTTTACAGGCCCTTAGCAAATACTTGGCCTTTGCCTGAGAAGTTCCAGTAGCGCAGGCGTTTTGCCCCGATCATTACCTTGACTGGCTACGTAAATAGGTGCTTGCGGGCGCATTTTGGCCTTTGGGCGCCCAATTTTGCAGGTTTTGAGCCGATTCCATGCTCTGTCTTGGCCAAGCTCGACGGCAAAACCAAGAATCTGACATGTATCCAAAAGTGGTAAACGAGGGCACAGGCACAAGTTGCTGGATCGGACGTCACCGCAACCCTGCGGTCGGTCAGATAAGCAAAGCGGGGCAAGCATCGCTGCCTGCCCCGCTTTGCGGAACCTCCTATCGACAGCCGGGCACCTAAAGCTGTGGCGTCATCATGCGTGCCCCTGGCCGCCGTACGTTGGCATTCTTAATTTGGCCCCTACTTGTTGGGCCGCTACTTGGGCACATAGCCGTCCGACAGAGTCTGCATAAAGGCCACGATCGCCAGTTCCTCACCGTGGTTCAGCCCCAGGTTGCCCATCGCTGTGTTGATATTCGCCATCACTTCTGGGGCGGGCCAGCCCGCACCTGGCACGTCGCGCGTGTTGTAGAAGTGGACGATCTCCTCCAACGACTTGAAGTAGCCGTTGTGCGCATACGCCTTGACAAACTTCTTGTCCGGCCGCAAATCTACGTTGCGCAGCGTCGGCACCTTCTGCTTGCCCATCTCCGGTCCATAAATCTCTTCCGGATATCTGGCGTCCTTCAGGAAGTCGCCCAACCCTTCATCGATCCACGCCTCTCCCGCCGGGTTCCAATCCAGCTCTTTGTAGAACGGATTCGCCGGGTTGCGCGGCACGCCCAGGTTGTCGTACGTGAAGTCCGTGAAGTCCGGCCCGTTATGGCAGTTTGCACACTTCGCCTTGCCACTGAACAGTTCCATCCCTCGCTGCTCCTGCCCGGTCAGCTTTGCCTGGCCCTTGAGATAGGCATCGTACTTCGACGAGTATGGGCTGACTTCCTTGGAGCGTTCGTAGGCGGCAATTGCGCGGCCGATACAGTCATAGTACTCGGTGTCCACCGTGCACTCGTTGGCAAACAGATCGGCGTAGCTCGATGCCTGCGCCTTCTCGATGACGACCTGAGCGCTGGCGTTGTTCTGTTCTAGGGGGTTTAGGAACGGCCCCTGCGCCTGCTCTGCCAGCGGATCGCCCAGCGTCCAACCGGTCGCCCGGCTATTCCAGAACATACCACCGACCCACTTTGTTCCATCATGGTACAGGATCGGACTGTCGCCGGCATACGCGACGGCGGGCGGCTTGCGATTGCCGAAACGGCCGGCCACCGCCCCCTCGTACACGGTGCCGCCCTTGTTGATTGCCTCATCCGGCCCCGTATAGCCAACAGCAGGACCATGGCATTCCGCACAGGCCTGCCCCGCAGGATCGGAGAGATTGCTGTCAAAGAAGAGAAACCTGCCAAGTTCTTCTTGCGGTGTGAGCGTCACCGGCGGCGCCTGTGGCGGCGGTTTGGCCTGTGCCGTGCCGGCTAAGACCACTAGCAACAGCAGCGTGATACCCAGGATGGTGAGGGTCGTCGATTGCTTGGAAAACATGAAGAAACCTCCTTCTGCGCTGGAACTAATGGATGTAGGGAAAACAGTACCGGTCGTTCGACGCCACAAACAGGAGAGCTTACTTGTGAAGTATAGCACAATTGCAGCCCCCAATATAGGGGCATTTATTTTGAAAAACGGCGCCTATCATTTGTGGGCAGTGGGCAAAATGGGATGTAATGCAGACAAATTGTTTGACAGATTTTTGGTTACAGCATAAGGGTGCGGCAGATTGCTGCCGCACCCCCCGGCTTGCCAGTTGCGCCACCAGCGCCGTCACTCGATAAAAATCTCGACGCGGTCGCCTTTTTCGTTGTCCATCACGTCGACGATGCGCCCGCTCAACCCCTTGTGGATGGCGTCGCGGATGGCGTTCACATCGACCTTGCTGTTTTGGGGAATAAAGCGCAGGCCAAAATCCACCAGCCCCAGCGGGATGTTGACATCCACTTTTTTGCTGCCGGTCATCCCGTTCGTCACCCGCACATGAAAGACCCGCCCGTTCGTGTCGCCGGCGGCGTCGCCCGCGCTGCTGGCGCCTAAGAAACTGCCGCCGAAGGCGGGGCTGTTCGGCCCGCGGTCGGCAGCGGAAGCGGCAGCGCCTACCGGCTCCGCCTGCGCTTCGCCCATCGCCGTCAGCAGCCGCGCTCCCTCTTCTACTGAAATTTTGCCCTCTTCAACCATGCGCAGGATCATCATGCGCTCTTCATTCGATGCCATTCTGTTTCTCCTTGAAAAACCGCTTGCAACTGTCCGGTCTAGTATTGTCCCAAAAGCCCTCTACGGCGGGCGTAACCCTCGCACGCCTGGTAGATGAGCAGCCCACCCACAAAGTAAAGCCCCGTGTTGATCAGCAAGTTGGGCAGCACGCCGTTTTGCCAGAGCGTGGCCAGATTTGCTCCGTCAAAGATTGCCTGGCGCAGGGCGATAATGCCCCAGGTGCTCGGCAGCGCCAGCGCCAGCGCCTCCACCGGGGGCGGCAGCCGGTCCACCGGCAGCAGTGCGCCGTTGAGAAAAAGCAGTAGATTCTGCAGCAGATTGGCCAGCGACTCGACCTGTTTGAAGATCAGCGTGGCCCCGCCGACGATAAAGCCAAAGCCATACAGCCCTGCCAGCGTCAGGGCGCCCAGGGGCAGCACTTCCCATGTCCAGGGCAGCCGGATGTTGAGCAGCAGCGCCAGCGGCAGGAACGCTGCAGCTACTTCGATCGTGGTCGTCACCACCGTGCCCAATGTGCGCCCGATCAGCAGCAGCCCCATCGGTTGGCTGCCCATGTACATCTGTTCGAGCGTCCCCGTCTGCGTCTCCTCACGCAAGCCCCAACTTATCTTGCCGATGGCAATCAGCGCATAGAACCAGATTATGTAACCCACCAGCGCTGGGGCCAGCCGCCCCGACTGCAGGTCGCCTTCGCCCATAAAGAAGGTGATGCCCAGGAAAATGGCGACCATCATCAGCGCTTCGACAACAATGCTGAACTTGTAGCTCCAGCGGATGCGCAGTTCCTTCACCATTTCATTCCAGGTTGTCAGCAGCGCCTCATTCATACTGTATCTTCCTTATCTTCCTTTTGCATCAGGCCGACAAACACCTCTTCCAGCGTCGGCTCGGCTTTTTCCACACGCAGCAGCGGCGCCCCCGCGGCATGCAGAACACCAATCACCCCCACCAGCGCGTCCTGATCTGCGATTGGGCCGGAGAGGGTGATGTGGCCGTTGCTGTGCAGCACATGCAGCCCAGGCAGTTGCGAGACCAGGGCCGCCAGCTGCGGCTCGTCCAGCGCAGCATCCAGTTGAATTTGATAGTGGTCGCCGCGAAAGAGTTCGAGCAGCGCCGCCGTCGGCTGGTCGGCGATCAGCCTGCCGCGGCGCATGATGGCCACGCGGTCGCACAGCTCCTGCGCCATATCCAGTTGGTGGGTCGTCAGCACCACTGTCTTGCCTTCAACACTGGAGAGGTGGCGGATCCATTGCTTGACCGTGCGCGATGCCTGCACATCCAGCCCCAGCGTCGGCTCGTCCAGCAGAACAATGGGTTGGTCCGCGACCAGCGCGCAGGCGATGGCCACCTTCTGCTGCATTCCGCGTGAGAACTCTCCGACCGGCTGGCTTCTGCGCTCCCACAGCTCCAGTTCGCTGAGCAGCCGGCGGGCGCGCTGGTTGACTGCCTTGCCGCTCACCCCTTTGAGGCGAGCGTAGTAGATCAAATTCTGCCAGGCCGAGAGCCGCCAGTAGATATTGCGTGTGCCTTCCAGCACGGCCCCAATCTGGCGCATGGCCGGCCCGCGCCGGCGGTTCACATCCCAGCCGTTGAGCTGCACGTGGCCGTGGTCGGGGGTGATCAGGCTACACATCATCTTGATTGTCGTCGTTTTGCCCGCTCCATTGGCTCCCAGGAAGCCCAGCACCTGGCCGGGCGGCACCGCCAGGTTGAGATCATCCACGGCAACCACCGGTTCAGCACCGCGCCGGCGGTACGATTTGCTCAGGTGGGTGATGGAGATTGAGTCAACTGTTGTGGTGGTCATATTCTGCCCTTTGCGACCAGGCGGCTGACAAAGCCAGTGGAAACGGTGATAATGATGGTGATGGCGATCTAGCCATTGAGTGCCGCCAGCAGTTTCTCCGCCTCATCGACCGACAGTTTGCCCTGTTCGACCATGCGCAGAACCATCATGCGCTCCTCCTCGCTAACCTGGGACCGTTTGGGCGGCGCAGGCGGTGTGGGCGGTGCAGGCGGCGTCTGCCAGCCGTAACCCTTGCGCCGCCGTTCGCCTTCCTGTGTTCGCATCTCCATCTTGCGCATCGCTTCCGCCAGCTTTTCTTCCGCGCGACGCATGGTGGCGCTGATGCGATCCTGGATCTTGTTGGCCATTTCTTCATTGTCCGCAAAGCGCAACAGCTTGTCCTCCATTTCGCGCGTGACGACGGCAACTTGCGACTCGACCTGCTGCGCGATCTGGCGGCCCAGTTCAGCGGCGCGGCGGGCCATCTCCTCGCTGATATCGCCGCCAAACTCCCCTGCAAAAGCCGTTCCAAAGTCAGCGCCGTGCAGTTCGGCGCCCATCAGCACGATATCGCCCTCTGCGCGCAGGTTAAGCTCGGCGCTGCCATCGCCCAGGACAAATTCGAGGTGGCCTTCTCTGGTCTGGCGCGGCTCGCCCAGATTTCTAACGCGCATCACGCCTTCTGCCGCCAAGCGCACCGTCACCCCGGCATCCGGCTGGATGCGGCAGACGATATTGCCTTCCGCTTCCACCTGCACATGCTGGCCGTGGGCCAGGTTGAGGCTCAGTTCGGCGTTGCCGTCGGTCTGCGCCTGTACATTGCCCACGACCTGACTGATGGTCAGGTTGCCGTCGACGCTGCCCAAGCGCAGGTTGCCGGCCACCTGGTGGACACGGGCGTTGCCGTCCACGCTGGCAGCACTGAAATCACCGGCCACGGCGTGCACAGCCAGGTTGCCGTCCACGCTGCCGGCGCTGAACGGTCCAATGCTGTTGGCGGCGAAATTGCCTCCGACAGACTCAACTTCGATTGTCCCCAGCAGCAGGTTGATTGTGGCGTGACCATCCACCTGATGAACGTGCAGCGTTGTCTGCAGCGGCGTCTGCATCGTGCAGTTGCGGTGTGCGCGCACTTCGACCCGACTGCTTTCCTCTTGGCATACAATTTCATCCGCCTGCGGCCCCCACATTTGTAATTCCGGCCGATCCCAACCGGTGATGGTGAGGTGGCCTTCAATCTCGTGCAGGACAACAGTTGGCTTCGGCCCGACGGGCAGCACTTGCACAGCAGCCATTTTACTTTTCTCCTTGTAACAACTTCATTGCTTCGTCAAACGAAATCTGCCCTGCTTCCAACTCGGCCAGCACCGCTTTGCGGTCGGCAGCCGGCAGGGCAGCGGCGGCCGGCTCATCCTTGCCGGGTTCGTACCCCAGGGCGCGGATGATCTCATGCAGGCGGCTGCGAATGGTGGGGTAGGAAAGCCCCAGTTCGTCCTCCATGCGGTTGAGCTTGCCTTCATTGCGTACAAAAATCTCGACAAACTTGATCTGTTCGGGGGCCAACTGGGCAAAAGGCGGCGCTTCCACTGCAAAGCGTCCTTCCACGGATGCATCGGCGTTGGGGCAGTAAAAACGGGTGACGACAATCTCCCCGCCGGTCAGCGGGCAGCGTTTGGGCAACGGCAGCATAGAAAGCCTCCTCAAGAATTGCGATATCCGGTGAGCCGGATTGGGTTTGTTTTGGCTACTGGCAAGAGGATAGCACATATCGGAAGTTTGTCAAGAGATTATTTTTATTTTTCTAATATAGGTGTTGATTTTAATTAAATTATTTGTGAATTAATGCGTTTATTTTAATATTTAGGAAGTTTTTCTCTCTCTTGTTGGCTTCTATTCCTTCTGCCGTCGAAACTGGCGGAAAAACGAAAATTCCCCATTGACAACGCACCAAAAATCGTGTAGAGTTCACTTTAACGATCACGTGATCGTTAAAGTTCGGTCCTCCCACTGTTGCAGTTAAAAAACGCGGCGAATCCTGTCATCCTTTCTGTGCGATGGATTTACAGAATTTGTGCTCTTGCGCGCTTGCGAAGCGAAGATGCTATGGCGTTACAACGGAAAGCTCCCACCATGAAAGACGTGGCGCGTATAGCCGACGTGTCACTGCAGACGGTGTCGACTGTGGTCAACGAGAAGCCAGGGGTTACACTCGAAACACGCCGACGTGTGCTGGCCGCGGTGGAGCAGCTAGGCTATCGGCCCTATAGCGTTGCGCGCAGCCTGCGCACAGGCCGCACGCGCACGATTGCACTGGTGATTTCGGATATCGCCAATCAATCCTTCGCTACAATGGCCAGCGCCGCCGAGGTGCACGCGCACGCCAACGGCTACAGCCTCATGCTCTACAACACACACGACGACCCGCAGCGGGAAGCCTCCTACATTGAGATCGCCAGCGAACGTTGGGTGGATGGGATCTTGTTTGTTGCTGCGGAAGATCGCCTGGACGGGTTGGCGGCGTTGGATTCTGCGGGCATTCCCTGCGTTGCTATCGATCGTATCCCACAAGGCTATACGGGGCCATCGGTGACGCTTGACAACGTGGCTGCCGGGCGGATCGCCGCGGCGCATCTGCTGGCGCTTGGCCACACGCATATGGCGCACATCAGCGGCCCGCTGCATCTGCGTCTGTCACAGGAGAGACAGGAGGGCTTTCAAACGCAAATCGAAGCGCATAGCGCCGGTTGTGCGCTGGTGGCGTGCGCAGAAGGCGATTGGACCTGCGCCGCAGGCTACAACGCCATGCGCGCTATCTTGGAGCAGAGGCAGCCATTGACTGCCGTCTTTGCCGCCAATGATCGCATGGCGATGGGCGCCATGGCGGCGCTCACCGAAGCCGGTCTGCGGGTGCCGGAGCATGTTTCGATTGTTGGTCTTGACGATATTGAGGTTTCCGCTTACCAGCACCCTCCGCTCACAACGGTGCAGCAGGACTTTGGTGAATTGGCGACCGCTGCCGTGCGGCTGCTCTTGTATTTGCTGGCGGGCGATCCGCCGCCTACCACCCAAATTGTGATGCAGCCACAGCTCATCGTGCGCAAGTCGACCTGCAGCGCAGCCGCTGCACCTTATCCATAGTTGGTCACTCCATCTCTGCAGGACGGGTGAATGTCCCTTCGGTGTGGAGCTTAACGTCCTTTATATCATTTGGGAGGAGACTATGTTTCGAGCCACCTATTCGCGTCGTAACTTTTTACGGTATAGTGCGTTGACGGGAGCCGGGCTGGCGCTGGCCGCCTGCGCACCCGGCAGCATGCCCGTCGCGCCGGCTGGTGAGGCGACAGGAACCGCCGCTGCCGGCAGTGCCGCCGCGGGCACGGGCTATCAGGGCAAGTTTGTCATCCTGTCGTTAGCCACCCCCGAACAGAATGGACCGCTGATCGACGCCATTCAAGCAGCCAATCCGGGTGTCACCGTCGAATGGCGCGGTCTCACCAGTGAGCGCTTTACGGAACTGTTTGCCGCCTCCGAAGTGGCGCAGGATCAGATCGACATTATGGATCTGAACGGTCAAGATTTGCGCCGGTATGCTGTGGGCGGCAAGATGAAAGATTTGACGGATATGTCGTTTGTGGAGCGCTTTCGGCCCGTAGGGGTGGAGACATATACTATTGGCGGCAAGCTTTGGGCGGCGCCGCGCGGCGGCATCACCGGTTTTCCGTTCCTCTACAACAAGAAAGCGTTGGATACAATCGGCGTCACCAAGGAGCCAGAAACCTATGCGGATTTGTTGGCGATGGCGCCGGAACTGCAAAAGGCAGGCTATGCACCCTTTGTCCATGCCGGCAAAAATATCTATCTTTGGCCCATATGGCAGTTTTTCGCCTTTGCCCAGACTACCGGCAACAAACCGGTCGAAATGACCTACAAGACGCTGTCCGGCGACATGAAGTTCACCGATCCCGAACATGTGGCGGCATTGGAAATTTTGGCCAACTACGCCAATGACGGCATGTTCATCGAAGGCGTCAACAGTCTCGACAGTGACGGCGCCTGGCTTGCCTTCAGCCAAGGCAAGGGGGCATTCTGGTACGAACACAGTTGGCGCATTGGTTTCTTCCGCCAGGGTGACTATCCACAACTGGACCTGTCATTGATTCCCCCGCTGCGTTCCGTTGAGGATGCCAACATTGTCCGTCAACTGCCCGGCGGGACTGGTGACGCCACCGGGATTTATGCCAATATTGGGCCCGAACGGGCTGATCTAGCGGTGAGCATTCTTGACTTGATGACATCGGATGAATGGGTGAAATGGCGCAATGATCGCGATGGTGATCCTGTCTCCACCAACATCAATGTGCAGGCAAGCGACGATCCGCTGGCAATCAAGTACGAGCAAGAGTGTGCGCCCAACCAGTTCACTTATCTGGATTGGTTCTGGCCGCCGGAAATCACGCGCTCGTTCCAAGAGAACCAACAAGCGATCGTAACGGGTGACAAGAATCCGCAGCAGGCGGCGGAGGCGATCCAGAAAGTAATGGATCAATTGTTCGTCGATGGATACACGTTCGAGCAGTAACTTGATTTGGCAAGGTTTTCGGGAAGCGGTTCCGCTTCCCGGAAACCTTGAGGAGGGTACGCATGACAGCAAGCGCAGCTCCTTCTGAGCGCCCGATGCCGCAGCGGCAGATGCGCCGCCGGCGCAATCTGGCGCCGTATTTGTGGATTCTGCCGTCCCTACTGCTTTACATCGTCTTCAAACTGGCGCCCATGTTTGCCGGCATCTATCTGGCGCTGCTCAAGTGGGACGGTATTGAACAGCCGGAGTTCATTGGTCTGCGCAACTTTGCGCGCATCTTGAGCGACGACGTGATCGGTCTGGCGCTCTGGCACAATGTCCTCTACGCATTCGGCACGGTTGTCGCCAAGATCACACTGGCGCTGCTGCTGGCGCTGCTGCTCAACCAGTCCCTGCGCGGGCGTACTTTCTACCGCACGGCGCTTTTTCTGCCGGTAGTGATGTCCTTTGTCGTAGTCGGCATCCTCTGGTCGTGGCTATACAGCACCCAGTTTGGGTTGATCAACAGCCTGCTGACGTCGCTGGGTCTGGGGATGCTGGCGCATGACTGGCTGGGCGATCCCGCCACGGCGCTGTGGGCGCTGATGCTGGTGGATATCTGGAAGTGGTACGGCTTTCATATGGTGATTTTTCTAGCCGGGCTGCAGACCATTCCGGTTGAGCTGTACGAGGCGGCGCATATCGACGGCGCCTCGCGCTTTCAGCAGTTTGCGCGCATCACCCTGCCGCTGCTGCAGCCCGTGATGCTGGTCAACGTCACACTGGCGTTGATGGGGGCCTTTAACGTTTTTGACATCCCCTACATTATGACCGAAGGTGGCCCAGCCAACTCGACGATTGTTATGGCGCTCCACATCTACATCCGCGGCTTTAAGTTTTACCAATTTGGCTATGCGGCAGCGCTGTCGTATGTGCTGCTGGTTCTGGTCACCCTGATTGCCGCCATCCAGATGAAAATGATGTCGGGCAACGACGCAAACTGATACAAGTGCAAGCGCATTTATGGACAATGCAACTATGAGCGAATCCACATTGCTATCGGGCAGTACAGCAGCCAAGACCGGCGCTTTCGCTGCCGGCAAATCCATGCGCAGCGAGCGCGCAGCTATCGCTATCGGCAGTCACCTGGTGCTGATCGTTGCCGTGATTACGATCGTTTACCCGGTCGTGTGGATGATCTTTGCTTCTTTTAAGTCGCAAACGGAAATCGTCACCAATATCTGGGGGCTGCCGCAGTCTCTGCGCTGGGAAAATTATAGCGAGGCATGGGCAAACGCCAATATGGGCTTTGCAATCTTTAACAGCATTGTGAGTTCACTGGGGACAGTGCTGTTGGTGACGATCTTGGCGGCGCTCACCGGTTACGCCTTTGCCAGGTTCCGCTTCCGTTTCTCGCTGGCGATTTTTCTGCTTTTGATTTTTACAATGCACGCGCCCACGCCTGTTATTCCCCTTTACCTGATGCTGGTGCGGCTCAAGCTTACTGATTCTTTGTTGGGGCTTGTGCTGCCGATGGTTGCCGGCGGCCTGCCGCTGGCCATCTTTATCTTCCGCGCATTTTTCCAGTCGATACCCAGCGAACTGGTTGACGCCGCCAAGGTGGACGGCTGCAACGAGTTCAGCGCTTTCCGGCGCGTGATCGCGCCGATCTCCACACCGGCGATTGCCACGGTCGCCATTTTGCAGTTTGTCAGCGCCTGGAACGAATATTTTCTGGCCCTGATTCTGCTGCGCTCGCCCGAAGTTCGCACCATCCCGCTGGCGATCCAGGTCTTCTTTTATGCCTGGGGACGCACGCAGTGGGAGCAGGTGTTTGCGGCGCTCACTATCGGTTCACTGCCCATGATCATCCTTTACATCGTCATGCAGCGCCATTTTATTCAAGGGCTGACTGCAGGTTCGGTGAAGGGTTGACGCGCTTACCAAAATCGCAAACTTTAGAGGAGAGATGGAATGAGTACGTTTGTGCTTGCCAACGAAACGCTGCGCCTGGAGTTCGACCAAGAGACTGGGGCGCTGGTGCATGTCGCCGGTGCTGACGGCAGTTGGCAGATTCTGGATCGACCAAAGTTGGGTCTCTCGTTCCGGCTGCTCGTGCCGCTGCCGCAGCGCCGCAACAACAATGTGCTGGGAGAAAAGCAGAAGGTCAACAGCGCCGAAGTTGCGCCGGACGGGCGCAGTGCGCACTTTACCTGGCAGGGCGTCACCTCGGAGCTGGGAGGCGCATTGGACATTGACGTGATGCTTAGCGTGCAGATGAGCGCTCGCCAGGCCGTGTTTACAGTAACAATCGACAATCGCTCCGCTTATGTGGTGGAGAATGTCTACTGTCCCTATCTGGGCGACGTGCAGCACCCCCCGCAGGCGGAATGGCTTAAGACGTTTATCTATAACTATGCCAGCGCGCAGGAGTGGCCGGTCTGGCCTACTTTCCAGAACATGCGCGGCTACTATGGCTTCGACTACCCGACGCAGGTGGCAGCTTGGAGCCCAGGTTCAGGCGCCCCGATGGCGCCCTATATTCTGCTGCGCGGCGAGCAGCAAGGGCTGTATGTGGGGGTGAATGCTCCCAGCTCCGAATTAGTGGCGTGGCATCTGGAACTGCGGCCCGGGTACGGCGAATCCATTAATGCGCAGCAGCCGAAGACGCGTACGGTCGCCGGCCAAGAAGTAGCCGTGCGTTTTGCTGCCGTGCATGTGCCCTATATCCAACCAGGCGAAAAACGAACGTTGACGCCGGTGGCTCTTGAAATGTACCGCGGCGGTTGGCAGGCGGGAGTGGACATCTATAAAGCGTGGCGCGATAGCTGGATGAAGCCGCCTGTGATCCCGGCCTGGGCGCGCGAGCCGCACAGTTGGCAGCAAATCCACATCAATTCTCCCGAAGATGAGCTGCGCGTGCCTTTTCGCGAACTTGTGCACATCGGCGAAGAGTGCGCACGCCACGGCGTCAAGGCTATCCAGCTTGTGGGTTGGAACGATGGCGGCCAGGATCAGGGCAACCCCTCGCATGACCCGGACCCGCGGCTGGGCACTTTTGCCGAACTGAAGCAAGCTATTGCCGACATCCAGGCGCTTGGCGTCAAGCTCATCCTGTTTGCCAAGTTCACCTGGGCCGATCGCGCCACTGAACGCTTCCGCAGCGATCTGGTGCGGCTGGCAATCAAAGATCCGTATGGGGATTACTACCTGCACCCAGGGTATCAATATCAGACGGCCACCCAGGCGCTTGATATCAACACCAAGCGGCTGATCCCGATGTGCTTCTTGAGTGAAGAGTATCTGCGTGTCTGTGACGAGGAATTTAAGAAAACAGTCGAACTGGGAGCCGATGGCATTCTGTTTGACGAGTGTCTGCATCACGGCCCCGCGCTGCTCTGCTTCGACCCTGACCACAGCCACCGTCACGGCGCACCCGTCTACGCCAATGATCGCAAACTGATTGAAAATTTCGCCAAGATCACACAGCCGGCGAACCCGGACTTTCTGTTTGCCGGCGAAGCCTGCTACGACTGGGAACTGGAAGCCTATCATCTTTCCTATCACCGCAGCGAAAGCATTGACCACATCCCGCTCTCGCGCTACATGCTGCCGCATGCACCGTTGATGACGGCTGTCACTGGTTTTGACGACCACAACATGGTGAACCAATGCCTGCTCTATCGCTATATCATCAGCTATGAGCCATACAACTTCAAAGGACGGCTGGATGACTATCCGGCGACGCTAGCGTATGGCAAACAGATGGATGCTTTGCGCGCCGAACTGCGCGACTTCTTCTGGGATGGCGAGTTCCGCCACGAAGTAGGGGCGCAAGTCCGTGTGGCAGGCAAGCCGCACCATCCCTATGCCGTTTTTCGCAATGTCAACAATGGGCAGTTGGCGTTGGCTGTTGCCAACTACAGCGAAGAGTCGGCCATTGTGGCGGAAGCTGTGCTGGACAACGGCCAGCTCCTCAAGCGCTACCGGCTCGTGGATGATCCGCAGTGGAAGGATGTCGCCGGCGGCATCCATCTGCCGCCGCGATCGGCGGCGGTCGTAGTGTAGCAGATTGTCCGCAACAAAGAACGGCGAGCGCCGGTTGAGGCGCTCGCCGTTTGCTTTTTTCAGCAGCGAGTAAGCTTGAACTGATCTGCCTGCGGCTTAAATCCAGTTCTGATCGCGCAAGAAGCTGGTCAAGCCGGGGATGGCAAAGCGGCGGCCCTTGTAGGCTTGGAAGCCGTAGTAGAGCAGCATAATCGCCTGCGCAAACCAGGCCAGCGGCACAAGGCAGGCCATCATCAGCCCCACCAGGAAGCCGATCAGCGGCACAACCTGGATCACGGCGGTGCCGATGCCCGCCAGCACAAGCAGACCCCAGAAGAGCACTGTGAACGCCAGGCTCTGCACGGCGTGATAGCGCTGGAAGGGGCGCTTCTTGGAGCTTTCGCTCAGCAAGACAATCACCGGCATAATGACCGGGATGATGATCTGGGTGGCATACGACAGCAGGGCAATCAAGCGGTCGTCGCCGTCGGCCAGCGGGTCAATCTCGCTGTTCTGCATCAGTTCGCCACGGCGTAGGGCATCGGCGGCTTCACTGCTGTGCTGATAGGCATCGCTCGCCAGCCGCTCCGCCGCCGTCTTTTCTTCCGGCATGGGTGTAGGCTGGCTGCTGGGCCGGTCGCTAGACTGGGCACTGGCCTGGAAGCCTGGTTCCTGCGCGGCAGCCGCAGCAACCGGCTCCCCATTTGTTCTCTGGTTGACGGGTGTTTGCGCCTCAGGCTCGTTGGCCCCGGCTCCCGTAATATTTTCAGTCGACATCCTCAAATCTCCTTCAACAAAATTATTTGACTATCTGGACAACAATACGCAGGGCCAGACGGAAAGTTTCGCAAAAGATGCTGTCTATGCGGTACAATTTGTGCATGAATGCACCAGCACGAACTCGTATTGTTTTCTTGGGCACGCCGGCCTTTGCTGTGCCTTCTCTGCGCACCTTGCACGAAGCGTCATCCGCACGCAGCTGGCAGGTGGTGGCTGTGGGGACACAGCCGGACCGGCCAGCCGGGCGCGGCAAGCAGATGGCCGTCACCCCAGTCAAGCAGTATGCCCTCGATCAGGGGCTGCCGGTGCTGCAGCCGGCTGGTCTGCGCAAGGATGCCGCGGCGGTGGCGGAATTGGCGGCGTTGGCGCCTGACCTGATCGTGGTCGCTGCCTATGGGCTGATTCTGCCGCCCAGCGTCCTGGCGCTACCCACCTACGGCTGCATCAACGTCCACGCTAGCCTGCTGCCCGCCTATCGCGGCGCATCGCCCATCAGCGCGGCGATCCTGGATGGGCGCGCGCAGAGCGGCGTAACCATCATGCTGATGGATGCAGGCATGGACACCGGCCCGGCGCTGCGCCAGTTGGCCAAGCCGATTGCGCCCACCGACACCACCGCCACTCTCTCTGCGTGTCTGGCGGGCATCGGCGCGGCGCTGCTGGTGGAGACCCTGGCGGCATGGCTGGCAGGGGCAGTTGCACCTGTGCCGCAGTCTGAACTGCCGGGGGAGGTGAGCCTCTGCCGGCTGATCAAAAAAGAGGATGGGCACATTGACTGGCGACAGCCGGCAGCCGCCATCGAGCGCATGGTGCGTGCCTATACGCCATGGCCCACCGTCTACAGCAGTTGGCGCAGCGAGATCTTCAAGGTGTTGGAGGCCGAGGTGATGGCCGGGCAGGCGCAAGCGGGACACGTGGTCGCCACCGCGCGCGGCCCGGCGGTGGGCACGGGCGACGGGCTGCTGCTGCTCAAGAGCGTGCAGGCCGCCGGCAAGCGTGCGCTGCCCGCCGGCGCCTTTGCCAACGGCGCGGCAGGCTTTGTCGGCGGCCAGTTAGGCGAGCCGACGCAAGGTGACACGGGAGGGTAAAGTAAAAAAGGCTAGTTGCTGATGGCGGGCATCTTGCGGCTCCAGATCGGGTCGCTGATCTGCTTGAGCAAGAAGGCGGCAAAGTCGGCGCGTGTGAGGCGCGTGCCGATATCCTTGCCCACACCGCCTGCACGCACCGTGCCGGTGGCCGCGTCATCGGTCAGCATCGGCCCGCGCACAATCGTCCAGTCCAGCCCGGAAGCCTGCACCTGCTCCACCGCCTGCTGCATATCCTTCAACACATTGCCGTTGAGCAGCTTGAGCGCGACGACAATCAGGTTGTCCATCAGCTTGGGCGTGTCCATGGGGTCGCGCACGCCGGCGCCGGCAGTTACAATCAGCCGTCTGGCCCCGCTCTGGCGCATGGCGGCGATGATGTTGGTCATGCCCTTGGAGACCTCAAAGAGAGGCCTGTTGGTGGTGGGTCCCAGGGCGCTGATCACCGCGTCGGCGCCCGTCACCGTTTCCAGCACTTTGGCGGTGTCCTGTACATCTCCCTGCACCATGTGCAGGTGGGGGTTTTGGATCGTCAACTTGGCTGGGTTGCGCGCTAGCACGGCGACCTCGTGCCCCGCTGCCAGCGCCTGTTCCACCACCAATCGTCCCGTCTTGCCGGTTCCGCCAAACACTGCCAGTTTCATTGCTTTGCTCCTCTTGACTAGATTGACTAGACCGTTGGCTCAGCCGCCACCATGGTCTGATTGTAGGTCATATGAACAAGATGATTCTACTAACTCGCGTAGAGATAAGTGGCAAGTAAGCTTCCAGAGTAGGGAAAGACAAGCACAGTGCAGCAGCCCGCCCTTTACTGCCCAACCCTGATTCACAGCAACATAAACCTTCCAATCAATTTTGCCCTGTCATCCCGCTGTGCTATACTGCCTTTCGCTTCGGGGCGTAGCGCAGATTGGTAGCGCACTTGAATGGGGTTCAAGAGGTCGGAGGTTCAAATCCTCTCGCCCCGACCAAATTGGGTTGTCCGAAGAAAAAGCTCCCGCCTCGTAAGTCTGCGGGAGCTTTTTGATCCCACAGCCGTTCGGTTCTTGGTCTGATCTACTGCCCAATGGCGGGCGCTTTGTGTATATGAACAGTTCCGTGCAGCAAATACCGGGTCTCGCAGCGGAAGATCTGGCTCTGTTACGCAAGGTGGAGGCTGGCCTGCCCATTGTAGCTGACGTCAGCCGCGCCGATGTGTTGCTCTGCACCCCGCTGGCCGCAGGGGCGGCTCTCGTCACCTTCCACGCCATTCCCCATTCCATTTCGTCGCTCTATCGCCGCGATGCCGCAGGGCGCAAGCTGACGCCTGAGGATCAGCCGCTGCTCTTCCAGGCGCTGCGCAGCGGCATGGGGGGCCGCCGCCGGCGCGAGGTGCTCAGCCACGGCGCCCCCATCATCCAGGATGTCTTTCCCGTCCGCAGCCGCAGCGGGCAGGTGATCGGCGCCATGCTGGTGGAGACCAATATGATCGCCCATGAGCGCCAGCGCCGGCGCAACCGCCACTTCCGCCGCGCTGTGGTGTGGATGGAAGAGATGTGCGCGCGCGGCGAACTGCACAGCGCCAATCATCTGAGCGGTTTCAGCCTCTATGATGGCGTCTATATGGTCGACCGCCGCCGCACCATCATCTATCTGAGCGGCATTGCCGCCAACCTTTTCCGCGGCGCCGGCATTGTCACCGAGGTGCACGAACAGCCGCTCGCTACACTGGAAGACCTCGATATCAAGCTGGTGGAGGCGGTCTTTGCGACGCAGGCCTGCCATGAACAGCGCTATGAAGGCGAAGATGGTCGCGTCTGGGTGCGCACCGCACTGCCGCTGCGCATGTCGCCGGCGCGCTGGCGCAGCGCCTGGCGCGCGCTGCCCTGGCGGCAGGCGAAGAACGGCGGGGATGACTCCGATCTGGATGGTGTCATGGTGCTGCTACACAACGCCACCGACGCGGTCCAGAAGCAGCGGGAACTCAACGTCAAATCGGCCATCATCCAAGAAGTGCATCACCGCGTCAAAAACAACCTGCAAAACATTGCCGCCATTCTGCGTATCCAGGCGCGCCGGGTGGAAAGTGAAGAAGCGCGCGTCCATCTGACCGAAGCCGTCAACCGTGTGCTGAGCATGGCGGTCATCCACGAATTTCTGAGCCATGACGAGCACCGCTCCATCAACGTCAAGGATGTCTGCCAGCGCATCGCAGCGCAGGTGGCGCAGGTGGCGGATACGCCTGACCAGGAGATCAGCGTCCAAGTTAGCGGCCCCAACATCCGGCTGCCCGCCAGCCAGGCGACGCCCGTGGCGATGGTGGTCAATGAACTGATGCTCAACGCCGTCGAGCATGGGCTGGAGGGGCGCAGCCGCGGCTGCATCTGCATTCAACTGGACGATTTAGGCGACGCCGTGCGCATCAGCGTAGAAGACAACGGCAATGGGCTGCCGCCCGACTTTGACCCGGCGCAGCAGTCCAGCAGCCTGGGGCTGCACATTGTGCATACACTCGTCACCGACGACCTCAAGGGCAGCCTCGCCATGCAGGCCGCCGAGCCGCAGGGGACCCAGGCGGTGGTGACTTTCCCTAAGAAAAACGTGCAGGTGGATTGATCTGCGGCGCAGGGGAAGCGTCGCGTGCCGTTCCTGCCTGTTTACTTCATCAGTTCGCGCCAGCTCTGCTCGTGCAGTTCCACATCATAATGTTTGGCGGCCTTGCCGATATTGGCCCAGGCCAGATCGCGGTCGGTGTCGCTGACATCTTCAACCTGGTCAAAACGCGCTACGGCGTTGCGCACATGGCCGGCGCTCGTCAGCGGCTCCTTACGCTGCTTGGGAAACGCAAACACACTGTCCGGCAGGTCGTCGCGCTCCTGCGTGCTGAGTTCGCCTTTCACCTGATGTGGTTTCCAGGTAGGGGTCGGATTTGCCATTGCATACCTCCATTCAGCCAAAACGAATTTTGCGTTGGGACAACATACAATGGTGCGGTGCGTATAGTTTACCACCTACCCGGCCAAACACAATGCGCCGACCGGCACGACATCCTCACCTAAGGCGGCGCGTTCCAGCCGCACGCTGCCGGCAAAGGGGGCGAGGGCGCGGCGGGCAACCTGGCGGCGCAGCCCCTCCCAAAACAGCGGCCCCATGAGTGAAACGCCGCCACCCAATACAATGACTTCGGGATGAAAAAGCGCAATCACATTGGCCAGCGCCAGCCCCAGCGTGGCAGTCGTCTCGTCCAGGATGCGCGCGGCCAACCGGTCGCCGGCTGCCGCGGCGGCATAGACGGCCGGTGCATCGATGGCCGCAGTGCCGCCAGCGCCTTTCCCTAGTCTGGACGCTTCCCCGCCCGCCACGCCGGCCGCCCTTTGGGCGCGGCGGGCGATGGCCCAGCCTGAACAGACGCTCTCCAGTTCCACCGCTTCGTCGCTCTGCGGGTCAGGCACATAGGTGTGTCCGATCTCAGCCATGCCCAGCCCTTGACCGTAATCAATGCGCCCATCGACAATCCAGCCGCCGCCGATGCCGCTGCCGACCGTAAGGTAGAAGACGCGGTGCGCACCGTTCCCCGCCCCCAGCCGCGCTTCCGCCAAACCGGCCGCGGCGGCGTCGTTGGCGAGCGCGACGGGGCGACGCCATGTTTCACGCGCCCAGGCGGCGAGTGCAAAGCCCTGCCAGCCCGCCACCTGGAAGGAGTTGAGAACGACGCCGGCGGCGGCGTCCACCGGCCCGCCGAAGCCGATGCCGATGGCGGCCACGTCGCGCCAGGCTGCGCCGCCGCCGGCCAATACGTCATCCAGCAGCGCAGGCAGCACGGTCAGGATCGCCGCTGCCCCCGCCTGCGGCTGTACGCTGCGCCGCTCTCGATGGCGTACACGTCCGCTTTCGTCGCCCAGCACTGCCTGCAGCTTGGTGCCGCCGATCTCGATGCCGATCCGGCAGCCGGGGCCGGCAGGCGCGGGAACGGATTGTGCTGCCATAGAAGATGCTCCAGTCAACAAAGTAAAAGTTAAGGCGTCCCCTGCCGAACATGCCTAAAACGTTTTGCGCCTGAATTGACAACAGCAGCCTGCTGCATTTATGATAATAAACGCTCATCGCCGATTGCCAAGAGTTTGCGCCCATCGCAAGTATATTGTTTAGATCCCTTTGCGCCGCAAGCAACTGCTGATCTACAAGATATTTTGTCCCTTCAGCAGTGGGGCGTTCCGGATCATCTGATGTATTTCCCATGCAAAAAGGCTGTTTTGCCATTTTGATCTCTTCTGCGCCCGTTGTAAGCACCGACGGCAGCCATGCCGGTGGCGATTGCGCGTGCGTTTTATTGCTTACGTAGTCATTAAAACTGCATTTGCTTACTCACCATCTGTGATAGGAAAGGATCGATCCGATGAACAACAACAGTCTCAGCCGGCGCAAGTTTCTGCAATTGACAGGTATGGCCGGCGGCGTCGTACTGCTGGCGGCCTGCGCCCCGGCTGCCCCGGCAGCCGCGCCGGATGCCGGAACGGAAGCGGGCGCAGAAGCAGCGGCTCCCGCCGCCGCCGGAACGCCCGTCGTCTACTGGTATTCCTGGTCCCAACTAGACCCGGCAATGGCCAAAATTGTGGAACTGCCTGAGTTTAAGGAGCACATGGGAGGAGCGACCCTTGAGTACAAGGGGACGACCGACCAGCAGGCGCTGCTGACGGCCATTGCCGGCGGCACTCCGCCCGACGCGGCTTCCAACTACGACTATCCCGCCCTCTACACGCGCGGCGCCACTATTCCCGTGCAGGATTTGGTTGCCACCAGTTCCATCGTCACGAAGGATGCTCTTTTGGAGCCAATCTGGCGCGCTGCCTTTGTCGGCGAAGATATGATCGGCATCCCCGCCGTTGAAGGCTATCTGGCGTGGGGCCTCAACTACAACAGCAATGCCGCCCAGGAGAACGGGTTGGACCCGGACAAGCCGCCGGCAACTTGGGAAGAGGCAATGGACTGGCACAAGGCCCTGACCAAGAAGGACGACGCCGGCAACCTGCTGATGATTGGCCTTGATCCCTATGACGCCATGGCCAACGAGCCGGACTTCGCGGCTACTGCTTGGGGCTTCAAATGGTATGACGAGGAGACCAAACAGTTTGACCTGAACAACCCGCTGATGGCCGAGGCGCTGGACACAATGGGCGAGTTTATCCGCTATGCCGGCCCCGACCAGTTTGCCGGTCTGCGCCAGGTGGAAGGCCAGGGCACTTGGGGCGCGTCCTATAATGCCGGTGTGCAGAATATGATCATTGAAGGCTACTGGCATCCAGGTGAGACGCAGATCCAAAAGCCGGAGATTGCTCAGTACAACCGCGCAACGTGGGCGCCTGTGCCTGCCAGCCGCGCAGGCCAAAAAATTCAGGCCACTGCCCCTCATTTTGTGATGATCCTCAAGGACGGCAAGAACCACGAAGGCGCCTTCAAGCTGGGCGAATTCTTCAATACGACGCCGGCCATGGATATCATCTTCAAGGATGTGGGCTGGATTCACGGCGTCAAGGCGTTCTTGGAGACAATTGACCCCAACACTTATCCAGGCCTGGACTTCTACATCAATAACACCGAACAGGCGACCGACTTCGTGCTGCTCCGCCGCTGCCCCATCCAGCCTTTCGTCAACACCCAGTACGCGGAACTGCGCGAGCAGGTCTTCCGTGACCTGATGACGCCGCAGGCTGCCGCCGACGAGCTGCAGAACCGCGCGCTGACCGAATGGGATGCACAGGGGTTGGGTGCATAGAAGGAGTTTGACCGGACACTTCCGCCCAGAATTGAATTTTTGGGTGGAAGTGTCTCCCGCCGTCTGTCGATCGTTGCAGTATTCGTTTGTGGAAGGAGCACCCTATGGCCCTGGCTGCTGCCAAACCACGTGCAGACATGAGCAAGCAGGAACGACGCAATTTACTGGTTGGACTGCTCTTTGTGTCGCCCTGGATCCTTGGCTTTCTGCTGTTTGCCATCTTTCCGCTGATAACGTCGCTTTACTACAGCATGACCAACTTCGACTTTATCCGCGACCCCCAGTTTATCGGCCTCAAGAACTATGAGCGGCTGTTCACCAACGACCCTGACTTCTACACGGTGCTCTACAACACCTTTTACTATATCGTTTTTGCCGTGCCGCTGGGGGTGGCCGTCGCCTTTCTGATCGCCAACCTGCTCAACGGCAAAGTTTTTGGCCGCTCCACCTTCCGCGGCTTGATTTATGTGCCTGCCATCATGCCCGCCATGTGCACGGCCATTGTCTGGCTGTTTCTGCTCAACGTCCAGTATGGCGCCATCAACGGGGTGCTGAAGTCGATGGGCTGGGCAACAATCCCGTTCCTTTCCAGCCCTGCACTGGCCAAGCCGTCGTTGATCATCATCTATATCTGGCTGCAAGGTGCGGCGGTGACGATCTTCCTGGCGGCGCTGCAGGATGTGCCGCGCTCGCTGTATGAAGCGGCGGAACTGGATGGCGCCGACAGTTGGAAAAAGTTCAGGAACATCACTATCCCGATCTGCACGCCTGTTATCCTCTTTAACCTGATCATGGGCTTTATCACCGCCTTCCAAGAGTTCACGGTGCCGTGGATGCTGACCCAGGGCGGGCCGATGAAGTCGACTGAATTGTATGCCGTCAGCCTCTATCGCAACGGCTTTATCCAGTTGAGTATGGGCAAAGCCTCGGCCATGGCCTGGATTCTCTTCCTGATCATCATGGCCTTTTCGTTTGTTTTGTTCCGCACCTCAGCCCGCTGGGTCTATTACGGAGGCGAAAAATGACCGCTGTCAGCCAACAGACCTCCTCGCTGCAGACTAGACAAGTTGAACAGGCGCGCGCCGAGCAGCGTAAACGCAATACGACCAATGCGCTGCTGCAGACAGGCAAGTACATCGCTCTGCTGGCGCTGGCCTTCACCTGGGCCTTTCCGCTCTTCTGGACCGTCAGTTCAGCGCTCAAGGACGATTCGCAGATCTACACGGTGCCGCCGGTCTGGATTCCCAACCCCGCTCACTGGAACAACTTTATTGATGGCTGGACGCGCTATGATTTCAACCGCGCCGCCTTCAACTCCATCTTTCTCTACTCGCTGCCGGTGACGGTCTTCACGCTGATCTCGTCCACACTGGTCGCCTATGGCTTCTCGCGCATCAAGTGGCGCTGGCGCGAGCAGCTTTTCTGGGTCTGCATCGCCACCATGATGCTGCCCTGGCAGGTGACGATGGTGCCGCTGTTTATCACCTATCGCTATCTCGGCTGGATCAACACCTATCTGCCGCTGGTAGTGCCGTCGCTCTTCGGCACAGCCTACTTTATCTTTCTGCTGCGCCAGTTCTTTCTGACCATTCCGGATGAACTGTCGGACGCTGCCCGCATCGACGGGGCCAGCGAAATCGGTATTCTGTGGCGCGTGATTGTGCCGCTCTCCACACCGGTGCTGGCTGTGGTGGCGCTCTTCCGCTTCCTGTGGTCTTGGAACGACTATCTGGGGCCGCTGATCTATCTCAACCAGGAGAAGCTCTACCCGATCGCGCTGGGCATCGAACGGCTGCGGCGCACCGCCACCGGCATGGGCACTTCCGCCCTGGCCTACCCGCACCTGATGGCGGTCAGCACGTTGGTGGCGATGCCGATTATCATCATCTTTTTTGTGGCGCAGCGCACGTTTGTGGAAGGCATCTCCACAACAGGTTTGAAGGGATAGGCGCAGCGCTCGCACGGCTGTGAACGAAGCGGCAGAAAGAGCAGGTGCGGACGCCTGCGCGCCAGGGGTTGGGAAGGGGTTGGCTGTGAAGCGGACGCAAATCAGTGCAGCGGTAGGGGCAGTTGCTGTACTGGTTCTGCTGCTTTGGTGGTCGCGCCCGACCTCCCCCGCCGCTGCCATACGCGCGGCGGAACGCCCAGCCACGCCGGTCTCCGTCCGGCTGTCGGCGGCCAGCGCGGCGGCGGATACTCCAGCCTGTACAGGCGTGTTTGTGACCCATCGTCTTGACTTCACTACTGGCACACGCGTGCGCGAGATCGGCACCTACCTCAGCAACGGCGCGGGCGTGGCCGCCAACGATCTGGACGGCGACGGCGATCTGGACTTGGTTTTTGCCTCGGTCGACGGCGCCGGCACGATTCTATGGAACGAAGGTAGTCTACAATTTCAGCCTCAAGAGCTGGATGATCGTTTCACGCGGGCTGTCGCTGTGGTCGATGTGGATGGTGACGGCAATCTGGATATCCTTTTCACCCACCGCACCCTCGAACCGATCTCCTTCTGGCGCAATACAGGTCAGGGCACAGCAGCCGATGAGCGCTTTGTGCGCGCACCATTGGTTGGCGTGGACGGTTACGCCTACGCCATGGCCTGGGGCGATTTGGATGGCGACGGCGACCTGGATCTGGTGACAGGCTCCTATGCCGCCGAACTCAAACAGTACGGCATTGCCGCCCCCGCAGAGGATGCGCGCGCCGGGCTGGCCTGGTACGAACAGCGCGATGGGGACTTTGTGCGCCGGCTGCTGGACCCGCAGGCGGAAACGCTCTCGCTGGCGCTGGTAGACCTGGATGGCGACGGCCACAGCGAAATCTGGGCGGCCAATGACTTTGCCCTGCGCGACCAGGTGTGGCAGCGGCAAGGCGACGGCTGGAAGCTGCTCGCACCGTTTGCCGCTACAGCACACAGCGCCATGAGCACCGACTGGGGCGACCTGGCCAACGATGGCCGTCTGGCCCTCTTCAGCACCGACATGAACCCCTATGACATCTCCCCGCAGACGCTGGCCAAGTGGCTGCCGATGATGAACGAGATGGGCGAGCACCGTGAGGCGAATGATCCGCAGGTGATGGCTAATGTCCTGCTGCTGCGCGAGGACGCTTCTGCGGGTGCAGGCGTCTGGCAGGACGAAGCTACGGCGCGTGGGGTGAGCGCCAGCGGCTGGAGCTGGGCCGGCCGCTTCGGCGATCTGGACAACGACGGCTTGCTCGACCTCTATATCGCCAATGGCATGATTGCCCAGGACTTGTTCGGCTATCTGCCCAACCAGGAACTGGTGGAAGAAAATCAAGCATTCCGCAACCGTGGCGGCGGCTCATTTGCACCAGCCCCTACATGGCAGTTAGGATCAACTGCCAGCGGGCGCGGCCTGGTGATGGCTGACCTCGACAACGACGGCGATCTGGATATTGTGGTCAACAACCTGCGCAATTCTGCACAGTTGTTTGAGAACCGTCTCTGCGGCGGACGCGGGTTGGAAGTGACGCTGCAGTGGCCGGCAGCCGCCAACCGCTTTGCGATTGGGGCCATACTGCTGCTGCATACGGATCGGGGGGTGCAGCGCCGCGATGTGCGGGCGTCGGGCGGCTACCTCTCCGGCGACCCGGTGCGGCTGCACTTTGGTTTGCCGCCGGCGGCGACGCTCCAGCGGCTGGAAATCTTGTGGCCGGATGGCGCCACGTCGCAGGTGGACGACCTTTCCGCCGGTGCACAGCTTATCGTTACGCGGGAGCAGTAGAAAAGCAATGCAGCAAAGCCTGCCGGTCGAACGCCATACGCCAGATGTAAGCGCAGCACTGCCTGTGCTGCGGCTGCTCAACCCGGGCCGCCACACGCGCATTGTGCTGGCCTCGCTGCTCTTTGCGCTGACAATCAGCGCGCTGGCGGTTTATCTGCGCTGGCTGCCGTTGTGGGTGGCCACGGCGCTGGTGCTGCTGTTGATGCTGCCGGCGGGCATTCTCAAATGGCGCGACGACAAAGCGGCCTACGGCGCCACCGTCATGCTGCTGAGCATCCTGGTCAGCGCGCAAGGACTGCACACGGTGGAGCACTTTGCCCAGTACACGCAGTATCACACCCTCTATTGGACCATGCGCGCTTCGAATGGGCTGCTGTCGCCCGCCAATGCCGAATGGGTGCATTTTGCTTGGAACTGGTCAATTCTGGCTGCCGTGCTGCTGCTGATGCGCGGCGGCGTGCGCGGGGTCTGGGTCTGGCTGCTGCTGATCGTCGCCGGCCTGCATACCATCGAGCACACCTACACCTTTGTGCGCTACCAACTGGTGCTGGCCGAACTGCGCGGGCTGGGCGTCGCCAATATCCCGGCGCAAGGGCTGCCGGGGATTGTCGGGCGCGACGGCTGGCTGGCGCGCAGCGAGTGGACGCGCAACACGTGGGTCTGCGGGCTGCCGGGCCTCACCACCGCGGTGCGGCTCGACGTGCACTTTTGGTGGAACGCCATTGAAATGGCGCTGATCCTGGCGACGGCCCATGTCTATCTGCGCAGGACGCCACCTTTCGGCAAGCCGGCGACACGAGCAGCATAAACAAGATCAAAAAAGTATCAAACCAAATAGCGTGAAAAGGGAAGGCAAAAATGCAGGAGCTCAATCTGCTGTACAAACCTGACGCCAATCAGGCCGCCAAACGCATGGAAGCCTACTGGGAAAAAGCGATTCTGGACCGCCCCCCCGTCCTGTTGACCGCGCCGCGCCCCCACCGCCAGCCGCTGCCCGCCAAGCAGCACGCCACACTGGCCGACCGATGGATGGATGTGGAGTTTGTGGTGGAGTCGGCTGCCGTCACCATCGCCAATACTTACTGGGCGGGGGATGGGCTGCCGCTCTTCTGCCCCAACCTAGGGCCGGAACTGCTTTCGGCCTGCATGGGGGCGCCGCTGACCTTTGGCCAGGACACCTCGTGGTCTACACCCATCCTGCACGACTGGAACAACATCCCCACGCTGACGCTGAATCTGGAAAGCCCCTATCTCCAGACGCTGCTGGCGCTGCAGCGGCTGTCGCTAGAGATGGGCAAGGACAAGTTCATCACCGGCATCACCGACATCCATCCGGGCGCAGATCTGGCCGCCTCCTTCCGTGACCCGCAGCAGCTTTGCGTCGATCTGCTGGACGCGCCCGACGAGGTGCACGCGCTGATGCGGCAGATCTTCTGGGCTTTCTTTGACTTTTACAAACTCCAGCATGACCTGCTGCGGGCCGGCGGCCAGACCGTCACCTCGGCGTGGCTGCCGCTCTACTGCACGGATGGCCGCTACTATATCCCCTCATGCGACTTTTCGATTATGGTCTCCACCGAGATGTACCGCGAATTTTTCCTGCCTGAACTGCTGGCCGAGATTGCCTGGCTGGATCGCACCATCTACCACTTGGATGGGCCGGGGGCGCTGCGCCATCTGGACACGCTGCTCGACATCGGCCAACTGGACGCCATCCAGTTTGTCTACGGTGATGGCGCCAAGCCCGCCTCGCGCTGGATGCATGTTTTCCAACGCATTCAAGCCGGGGGCAAAAATCTGCATATCACCTGCGAGCCGTGGGAAGTGGAAACATTTATGGACAACCTGCGCCCCGAAGGTGTGATGCTGCAGATGGAAGCGGCGTCGGTGGAAGAGGCGGATGCGGTGTTGGCCAAGATTGCGCGCTGGCGCTGAGTGCACGGCGTCCTTCTACAAAGAGAACGGATTGATCCTGTGACAAATGAAACGGTGTCTGCTTGGGCTGAGGAAGTCGTCATCCCCACCTATCCGGTCGGCCCGCCGGACAAAAACCCCATTTTTTTGGAAAAACGGGTCTACCAGGGGTCCAGCGGCGTAGTCTATCCCTACCCGGTGATCGAACGCGTCTACGACGAGCCGGTGCAGCAGGCGTGGACGGCTATTTTTCTGGAGAACCGTTATCTCAAGATTATGATCCTGCCGGCGCTGGGCGGGCGGGTGCAGATGGCGCTGGACAAGACCAACGGCTATCACTTTATCTACTACAATCACGTGATCAAGCCGGCGCTGGTCGGGCTGGCCGGCCCGTGGATTTCCGGCGGCATCGAGTTCAACTGGCCGCAGCACCACCGGCCATCGACCTTTGCCCCACTGCAGTGGCGCATTGAAGAAGGCGCCGACGGCAGCCGCACGGTCTGGTGCGCTGAATATGAGATCATGTTCAACACCAAGGGCATGCATGGTTTCCGCCTCTACCCGGAGCGGGCCTATCTGGAAATCGATGTCCAGCTTTACAACCGCACGGCAGAGCCGCAGACCTTCTTATGGTGGGCCAATCCAGCCGTGCATGTCAACGAGAACTACCAGTCGGTTTTCCCGCCTGACGTGCACGCCGTCATGGATCACGGCAAACGGGATGTGTCGGATTTCCCCATCGCCACCGGCACTTACTACAAGGTCAATTATGCGCCCGGCACCGACATCTCGCGCTACAAAAACATCCCCGTGCCGACCTCCTACATGGCCTATCACTCCGACTTCGACTTTATGGGCTGCTATGATTATGGACCGCAGGCGGGGATGATGCATGTCGCCAACCACCATGTCGTGCCGGGCAAAAAGCAGTGGACTTGGGGCACAAGCGATTTCGGCGAGGCGTGGGACCGCCAGTTGACCGATGCAGACGGCCCCTATATCGAGTTGATGTGCGGGGCGTACACCGACAACCAGCCTGATTTTGCCTGGCTTATGCCCGGCGAGGAAAAGCGCTTTAGCCAGGTGTTTATGCCCTACAAGCGCATCGGCCCGGCCAAAAAGGCCACCCACGAGGTTGTGGTCAACCTGGAGGTGGAAGGGTCGGAGGCCACATTCGGCGTCTATGTCTCGCGCCCGCGCACGGTGCGGGTGGAACTTCACCTACGTTCGGATGTCATCTACACACGCACGCTGGCGCTGACGCCGGCGGACGCGCTGGTCGAACATGTGACGGCGCTGCAAAGCAATGCCCTCTTGCGCGCCGGCGGCCAGGGCGGCCACAACATCCTGCTGGCGCAAGATTTGACGCTGGCAGTGTGGGACGGCGACGAGCGGCTGATCGAGTACACGCCCTTGCCGGACACCAAACCGGCTATCCCCGCCCCGGCAACGCCCGCCCGCCCGCCGGCAGAGATCAGTTCCAACGAAGAACTCTTTCTCAATGGGCAGCATCTCGAACAATACCGGCACGCCACCTATGCCCCCCAACCATATTATGCAGAGGCGCTGCGCCGTGATCCGCTGGACAGCCGCTGCAACAACGCGCTCGGCCTGCTGCTGCTGCGCCGCGCCAAGTTTGCTGAGGCGGAAGGTTATTTTCGCACCGCCGTGCGCAGCCTGACCCGCCGCAACCCCAATCCTTATGATGGCGAAGCGTATTACAACCTGGGGCTGGCGCTGCGCTTCCAGGGCCGTTTTGATGCAGCCTTCGATGCCTTCTACAAGGCCACTTGGAATGCCGCCTGGCAGGATGCCGCCTACTTTGCGCTGGCGCAACTGGCCGCCCGCGCGGGGCGTTGGGAGGAAGCGCTGGCGCTGGCGGTGCGATCGCTCGAACGCAACTGGCGGCGGCATCAGGCGCGCCACCTCAAGATCGCACTTCTACGCCGGCTGGCGCGCGGCGCTGAGGCCAGGGCCGAGATCGATCTGGCGCTGGCGCTCGACCGCATGGAGTTCGGCGCGCTGTGGGAGCGCAGCCTGCTGGACGGCGACCCGCTCTTTGGCAAGCTGGCGGGCGACAACGGCAATATTTACCTGGAGACGGCGCTTGACTATGCCCACGCCGGGCTGTGGGAGGAGGCGCTTGGCCTGCTGGACGCCGCCCCCTCCAACTCGCCGCTGCGCGATTACTATCGTGGCTGGCTGCACAGCCAGGCCGGACGGCATGACGCGGCGCAGGCGGCGTATGCCCAGGCGGCCGGCCTGTCGCCCGAACTTTGTTTTCCCAACAAGCTGGACGATGTCCCTGTGCTGCAAGCGGCGCTGGCCGCCAACCCGCAGGATGCCCACGCCGCCTATCTGCTGGGCGTCTTCTGGTATGGCCACCGCCGCTATGCGGAAGCCATTGCATGTTGGGAGCAGGCGCGCGCGCTGGCGCCGGGCTTTGCCACCGTGCACCGCAACCTGGGGCTTGCCTACTACAACAAGCGCCAGGATGCGGCGGCGGCGCTGACCGCCTATGAGCAGGCGTTTGCACTCGACCGCAGCGACGCACGCGTCTTCTTTGAACTGGACCAGTTGTACAAGCGGCTGAACCAGGCGCCGGCTCAACGGCTGGCGCGGCTGGAAGAAAACAGTGCCTTGGTGGAGCAGCGCGACGACCTGATGATCGAGCGCATCAGCCTGCTCAACCTGCTGGGCCGTCACGAGGAAGCCTACCGCCTGCTGATGGCGCGCAACTTCCACCCCTGGGAAGGCGGC
Source organism: Caldilineales bacterium (assembly GCA_038205395.1). GTDB lineage: Bacteria > Chloroflexota > Anaerolineae > Caldilineales > Caldilineaceae > Fredericiella. Next base: position 1,415 of record JBBRBX010000073.1, on the reverse strand, counting down.
GAGGGCAAGGCCGCCGCCCAGTATGTCGCCGCCCTGGTGGCTAAAGCGCAGGCGCAGTTGGCCGTCGGCGCCGCGGCAGAGGCCGTGCGCCTGCTGGAGGCGGCGCAGCACTATCCCCATAATCTGGGCGAAGGCAAGCTGTACGGCGCGCAGGAGAACCACATCTTCTACTACCTGGGCTGCGCCTATGCTGCACTGGGTGACGAGGAGCGGGCGCAGCAGGCCTTTACGCGCGCGGCGACCGGGCTGAGCGAACCGGCCTCCGCCGTTTACTACAACGACCAGCCGCCCGATATGATCTACTATCAAGGGCTAGCGCGGCGCAAGTTGGGGCGCGAGCAGGAAGCAACCGCCATCTTTTGCAAGCTGGTCGAATATGGCGAGAGCCATCTGGATGACGATGTGCAGATGGATTATTTTGCCGTCTCGTTGCCCGACTTTCTAGTCTTTGACGACGATCTGCGCACACGCAACCGCATCCACTGCCACTATATGATGGGGCTGGGCCGGCTGGGGCTGGGTGAGCAGGCGCAGGCGCAGCAGCAGTTTGACATCGTTTTATCCCTGCGCGCCGATCACCTCGGCGCCCATACACACCGGAGCCATGACGTTGAGCGAGTATAATCAGAGACAAGAGTCTTCCCGCAGTGGGCATGAAACAGCGAGCATCGATCTGGCGGGCGTGTGGCAGTTTGCGCTGGACCAGGACGATGTGGGGGTGGATCAGCAGTGGTGGAAGCGCGACCTGGCGCAGCAGCTCCGGCTGCCCGGTTCGCTGCAGGCGCAGGGCTATGGTGAAGAGGTGGGGTTGGAGACGGCCTGGGTGGGCAACATTGTCGACCAGTCCTTTTTTACCGATGCCAAATTTGCCCCCTATCGCCGCCCCGACAACTTCAAGGTGCCTTTCTGGCTGCAGCCGGACAAGCATTACAACGGCGTGGCCTGGAGCCGGCGCATAATCGAAATTCCGCCGGCATGGCAAGGGCAGCGGCTGACGCTTACGCTGGAGCGGCCGCACTGGGAGACCACAGTCTGGCTGGACGACCGCTGTCTAGGCCGCTGCGACAGCCTCTCCACTGCCCATGTATACAGCCTGAGGATGGACACAGCGCCCGGCGCGCACGCGCTGACGATCCGGGTGGACAACCGCATGATTGTGGACGTGGGCGCCAATGCGCACAGCATGACGGATCACACGCAGAGCAATTGGAACGGCATCGTGGGGCGCATTGCGCTGGAAGCTGGACCGCCGCTCTGGGTGCGGGATGTACAGCTTTTCCCCGCTGTGTCGCGCCGCTCGGTGGCGGTCAAGATCGATTTTGACAGCCTGCTGGGCACACCGGGCAGCGGTACGGTGACGGTTTCCGCCGTGGCGCGCAATGCGCCCGCCGCGCATACGCCCCCGCCGCTGGTGG
>JBBRBX010000072.1:0-30412 GCA_038205395.1 Caldilineales bacterium | reverse complement strand
TATATCGCGCCGCTGTAGTCGGTCGCTGTGGACGATGGCGGTAGTGGCGACGACGTTAACGGCGTCGGCGAGCGCGTCGTCAAGCGTGGCGTACACCCGCAGGGCGTCGTTCACGTCCCCGGCGTGGTGGGCAATACGCGCCAGGTCGCTGCCGGTGTACGGACGCGGGTTAACTAGGCGGATGTGGGAGAAGCCCATGTTTTTCACTGCGCGCACCACAGTTCCGATGTTGACGGCATCCTGTGGGCGATCCAATACGACAACGATGTTTTCCTGTATGCTGCTGTTTATAGACTGAGCCATTTTGGTTGCTGGTTGCTGGTGAGCGCCTTGACAGCCACGATTGGTTGAACCATTGTAACACGACAAGATGTTGTAAGTTCTGACCGAACAGCAGCGGTGCGCCGCTCCCCACATCTTTATTTTTACGGTATAATGCACGAGATGCCACAAAGAACACGTGTTCGCTCCATCCATGTGCTTGTGCTGCGCCGCCGCGATGTAGCGGATGCCGATCGGCTGCTCACGGTGTTGACGCCCAGCGAAGGCAAGATTGAACTGCTGGCCAAAGGAGTGCGCAAAACAGTCAGCCGTAAAGCGGGTCATTTGGAACCATTCACCCATGCGCAGGTTATGGTGGCCCAAGCGCGCACGTGGGACCTCATTACCGAGGCCACGACAGTCGAAAGCTTCCGCTATTTGCGCGAGGATTTGGACGCCATCAGCCATGCCTCTTACGTCTGTGAACTGGTGGATGCCTTTAGCGACCAGGGCGACGAAAATCGGCCGCTGTGGGAGTTGGCGCTGTTTGCGCTGCGCCAGCTTGACGAAGCCGCCGCCCCACCCGCTCCAGCGCCGTCCGCCAATCTGCTGCGCTGGTTTGACCTGCACTTGTTGAGCCTGGTGGGTTTTCAGCCGCAGTTGTTCACTTGTCTGGGCTGTGATGCCGCCATCGAGCCGGGCGCCAACTTTTTCAGCATCGGGGAAGGTGGCGTCTTCTGTGCGCGCTGTGGGCCACTACGCAGCGATGTCGAAGCGATTCCGGTCGATGCACTAAAAGTTCTACGCTATTTGCAGAGCCAGCCCTGGCAGGAGATAAAGCGGCTTTCCGTGCGCCCGGCTGTCGCGCATCACGTCGATGTGCTGCTGCTGCGCTATCTGAGCCATGTGCTGGAGCGGCGGCTACGCTCCACCGACTTCTTGCGCCGTCTTGAGCAGGTGCGCCGCCAATACAGTACCGTACCGGAGCATCACACGAATGAGAAAGAGGCGTAAGCGCCATGCATATTCATGAGTACCAGGCTTGGCTGGAGGCTTGGGACAAATCGCGCACGTGGGAGCAGGTGACGCTGAGTCATACCCTGCTGCACGCACTCGAAGAGTTAGGTGAAGTCAGTAAATTGGTGCAGATGGTGGAGGGCTATCGTCCGCCGCAGCCGGCTGATCCCGCTGCGCTGCGCGCTGAGCTGGCGCTGGAATTGAGTGACCTGCAAGTCATGTTGTTTAAGGTCGCGTATTTGTGCGGGATTGATATGGAAGATGCCATGCAGCGCGGGCAGCGCAAAGCTGATGCGCGTTTTCCCGACCCAGCCGCCGGCCCTGCCGATACGGATGCTTACCGCGCGCGCTTTGGCGCCTACTTGCGTGCTGCCGGCTTGGAGCTTGCTTCGGATCGCGAGTAGTTCTTCTCTGATTTCCCTTCCCCTTGCTTTGCCCAAGTGCTGCCGCATCTTTTTTTGCACCAAAACAGAACAAACGTGCGTTTCCCTATTGACATCGCACAAATGTTCGTGTATATTTGGGATAGTTGGGAAAAACAAACGTTCTTTTGGGATAAAGGGTTTGAATCATGTCGCCACTGTCCGATCGTCAGCGCAACATCATTAAGTTTATTGTGGACTTTACCGAAAGCCATGATTTTCCGCCCACCATTCGTGAAATCGGCGAAAAGGTCGGCATTTCCAGCACTTCGGTGGTGAATTATAACTTGAGCAAGCTGGAGGAGATGGAACTGCTCACACGCCAGCGGGAGGTCAGCCGCGGCTTGAGTCTCAATCGTGTGCAATTGGCGGAATTGGGATTGATCAACGGCGACAACGGCAACGTCCTGGAACCGGTGCAGCGCAGCCAAAATACAGCCGGCGGTGCGGTGGCGCCTAACCGCATTCGAGTCCCTATTTTGGGCAAGATCGCCGCCGGTGATCCGATTCAGGTGCAGCCGAGTGACGTCGGGAATGCTGAAGATTGGATCGAACTGGCTGAGGGGATGTTAGGCAGCAGCCAGCAGTTGTTTGCCCTGCGTGTGCAAGGCAACTCGATGATTGACGCCAGCGTGCTGGACGGCGACATTGTAATCCTGCGCCATCAAAATACAGCCGATGATGGCGACATGGTGGCGGCTTGGATCGATGGGGATGAGGAAACGACGCTGAAATTTCTTTATCGGGAAGGGCGCAACGTGCGTCTGCAGCCGGCGAATCCCAATCCGGAATATAAACCAATCATCCGGCCCGCCGACAAAGTGCGTATCAACGGCAAGGTTGTTTCGGTGATCCGTCTGCTGCACTAGCCCATCTGCTTGTGCCTGCTTTGCCGATAGGGGATGTGGTAAGGGAAGACGCCAACCAAAAAAACGGCGGGTGTGGCCAACGCCACGACCCGCCGGTTGTATTTCTCGGTGCTCAGGCTTGCGTTGAAGCCACGTCCAAAAAGCGTACGGCGTCGCCCACAGTCGTTATTTTTTGTGCGTCGTCATCATTGATCTCGCCGCCGAATTCCTCTTCAAAGGCCATGATCAATTCGACCAAGTCTAAGCTGTCGGCTTCTAAATCGTCGCGAAAGTTGGCTTCCATCGTTACGTCGCCAGGGTCTACCCCCAGTTGATCAACGATAATTGCGCGAACGCGCTCATAGGTGTTGTTGTCGGCCATAACGGCATTTTCTCCTCATACTTGATTAGTGCATTTTATGCTGGGCAGCGCTGTGGCCGAGCGGCAGGCTTGGTCGCCGTTGCTGGATCAGCAGCCAGTTTCTCTTGCTTGGCAAAGCTTCGCTGTAAACATCGGCCATTGTAGTTCAGCTTTTAACTCTCTGTCAAACAAATTAACACAACGGCGCAACACCAGCGGAACGGCTGCGGCTGCAAGCCTGCATTGGCGCCGGCTTTTGCGGCCTTATGCACAGTCCAGGTGTGCCGCCGTTGGGTAATAACACGCAGCAGCGGCCAAAGTTGCGTGCTTGCAGGCAGGATCATGGTTTACCAATTGCGACTGCATAAATTGACGGTGACACACAGGTGAAATCCAACCTGACGTCTGTGCTTCACTTGGTGATAAGATCGCAACCTTGCCGCAACTCAACTGGCTATAATAGTAGCTGTCAGAGAGAGGTTGGTTCCCTCCGGCGAGAGACTAAAGTCACCGCTATCGGTTCCGATTGGCCGCTTGGCGGAGTTGTGAAGTTTGAGGGGAGCTTACTTCACAATTCGAACCAGCACCTCTTTGGTTCCTCCTTTGTACCGCCCGTCACCGTTTATGCGATGACGGGCCTTTTTTGCTCGATAACCCCAAATCGCCTGACTGAAATTAAATATGGCCTCCTGCTTGCGGGCAGTTACAGCGCCAGCCCCAACTGGCCGCCAATCCAGCGCGTCACCAGCATCGCATCCGTACTCTGTACTTTCCGGCCTGCGCCTGGTTTTCGTCCGGCGTACACCGCTGCCGCCGCCGCCACAGTCGCTGCCGCAGGCGCAGGCAGGCGCGGCTGCGCCCAGACCGCACCCTCTGCTTTGGAGAGCACAAGCTGTTCGGCGGCGGCAGCCCATACCCGGCAGGCGTTAAGCACCAAATAGAGTGGGTTGTCACTCGCCCGTGTATAGCTCCAGAACAAGTCGCGTTGGATGGAATCCAGATAGTCTGCCCACGGTACAGCCGGCACTGCTGTGGCAATCGGCTCCCCGGCCAGGCATACGCCGCGGCGGCGCGTGACGGTGAAGTGGCCGGCGAGATCGGGGTCAAGCGTTGCGCTCCAATCCCAGCTGCGCCAGGCGCCTTCCTGCACATCATGGCTGATGGTTGCTCGCCAGTCTTCGGAGAAATGAAAGGCAAAGGGTGTGGGGTGCTGCCAAGGGGTATAACAGTCACGGTGCAGAAATGAAATCTCAATGGGCGCCGGCTGCAGCGAAAGCTGCAGCAAGAACTCCGCCCAACTGCGCAGCCGCTCGGCTGTGGGTGGCTGCCGGACCAGCACAAGCAGATCGAGGTCGCTGTGCCGTGATTGAAAGCAGCCCATAGCCAGTGAGCCGTGCAGATATAAGCCAATCAGCTCCTCATCCTCGTTTTCGTATAGGGATGTGGCCAAATGGTCGAGTTGGCGGCGGATTTGCGGCGACGCTGCTGTTTTATTGCTCCATTTCAGGTTTAACAAGTTGTTTTCTCTCCTAGTGTCGTTTCGCATATCAATTTTAATCTCTGCTTAAGCATTGTACTCTGTCTTTGTGTTTATTCGGATAGTCAGCGATTAAAAACTTTTGTTGCGAAATATTCCTATTGCGCATACAAAAATGAGATGCTATGCTCTTCTCCAATGCGACATTCTGCATCACACGTTGATTACCGTCCAACGGCAGAACGTAGCCAAAGTTTGTGCCATCGTTTCAGGAGGAAATTATGAGACACTTGTTGCGCAGTTGTCTCAGCAACCCACAGCCAAGCCGGTGGATGCGGGTGCTGAGAGGAAGTAGCCCAGGCTGGTGGCGTGGGCGTTTCCAGTCTTTACACAGCACAGAGCGAGGCGCTGGTGCACGTCTTTGGAGTGCGCTCGCCTTGGTCGGAGTTCTTACCAGTTTGGTCAGTGTGGCAGTGTGGCCGGCGACAACCAGCGCCTCCAACGTGGATGTGCTCGCCAATGGCGGCTTTGAACAAGGGTTTAGCAGCCAGGCCGGCTGCGGTATGGTCGGCAGCGGCTGGCAGTGCTTTACCAACGGCAGGGCGGCCAACTATGGCTTCTATGATGACCAGTGGGAACGCACAGTGGCCGCCGGCCGGCACAGCCAGTTGATTGAGATCAACACCAATGGCATCCTGTTGGGCGATCCGGATCGTTATGCCGGCATCTACCAGACCGTGCCCGTGCTCAACTGGAGCCAATACCTGCTCAATTTCAGCGGTATGATTCGCACGACCAACATGGACGGAGACCCCTGGCGTTATCGGGTGCAGGTAGGGTGGACGTTCGGTCCCAACGCCAATTGGCAAAGTGTGAGCAATTGGAAAGATGTGGGCTGGGACACCTACTACGAGCGTACAAACCCTGGTTCCTTCCAAAGTTTTGGGACAACCCTTCAGGCCGAAGCCGATTATGTCACTATCTATATTCGGGCCTGGAAAAAGTGGGGCGTGGGCAACGAGGAGATCGACATCAATTTCGACGCGATTTCATTGGTCGGCCCCAGCCCCTACTATCAGCAGCCGGTTGCGCCAATCTATCCCCAACAGCCGATTGTGACCCTGCCGCAGCCGCTGCCGCCGGCTCCAGTGCAGCCCGTTCCCCCTATTTATCCGGCAGCGCCTGGCTGCGTGGATCCCTGTCAACCGCAGCCGCTGCCGCCGGTGGGTGTCTGCGCCGGGCCTGATCTCGTCTACAACGGCAGCTTTGAGTCAGGCTTCAACCCTGTGTCTGTCGGGCACGTGGGCAACAGTTGGGGGTACTTTACCAATGGTGGCGCCGCCAATTATGGCTTCTATGATGATCAGTGGCCGCGTGTGGTGGCCGACGGCAAGCACAGCCAGCTGATCGAGATCAATACCAAGAGCGTTTATCCTGCCGATAACGACCGCTATGCGGGCATCTATCAGTATGTCACGGGTCTGTATCCGGGCGTGAGCTATGAATTCCGCATGAAGGGTGTGTTACGGGGCGCGGGTAATGAAGATGACCCCTATCGTTTTGCTGCTCAGGTCGGCTATCTGCCGGGCTATCAGTCAGACTGGAGCAAGGTGGGAAACTGGAGTGAGATGAATCTGGGGCCGATCGGCGTGCGGACAGACCCCGGCGCAATGACCGAGTACACGATGAAGTTCACAGCCACTTCCAGTGACCTGACCCTGTTTATTCGGGGCTGGAAGAAGTGGGCCATTACCAATGTGGAAATGGACTTCAACATTGACAGCGTGAGCCTGCGCAGCTGCCTGCTCTACGGGACAGGCGGCCCAGTGGCGCAGCCGTACTCGGCCCTGCCGGACGTGCATCCCAGCTATCCGCTGGACCCAAGCTATGGCGTAGAGCCTGCCTATCCGGTTGACCTTGGTTACGGGTATGACGGGGGATACGAGCACGATGCAGGCTATGGCGTCTGCTCCTATACAGTGCAGCCGGGCGACACACTGGCATGGGTGGCGCAGTCGTTGGGCACCAGCCAGTATGAATTGATCGCCGCCAACGGCATTATGAATCCTGACTTTATCTATGTGGGCCAGGTGCTTAGCAATCCAAGCTGCGGCAGCGCAGGAAGCTACGGCTTGGGTGCAGCGCCTGCAGACAGCTATGCAGACAGCTACGCCGTTGATCCTGGCTATGCAATGACCGACAGTGCAGATGCCGGCTATGCAGATGCCGGCGCTTATGCGGCACAGCCTATGGATTATCCCATGGCTGCTGCCGGCGAGATGGGCGCAGGTGATATGAGCGCAGCTTATGGTGCGGACGGATATGGCGCAGATGTCTTCGCCGACTATCCGGCAGGCGACTATGCCGCCAGCGCATTCACAGCGCAGGACATGGGCGCCGGCTATGCACCGGAAGGCTATCCTGATGATGCCGCCGGCTCCTGGCCGGGTGGCGGCGAAATGGCAGCGGCCGCAGCGGCCGGTGGTTCCTACACCGTGCAGCCGGGCGACAACCTCAGTCGCATCGCCGCCAACAATGGCCTGTCCGTTGACCAACTCCTGCGGGTCAACGGCATCCAAAACCCCAACATTATCTATGTTGGGCAACAGCTAGTCATACCGTGACGGTACGGGTTGATTAGATAGACTCCTTCGATGGCAGTGCAGGCTGTGGATTCCGGCTCCGCAGCCTGCCTGCATTCTGGGCACAATAGAACGGGTTTTACTGAATGCACCGTTGGGTGCGTCCGCAAGACGCCTTCAACTCGCTCGATTACCGTCATCTGCAATCATGACCTTTTCTACAACCCAGAACAAAAAGGGCGGCGTGGTGCGGCACGTCGCCCTTTCGTATTGGATTCGTAAACAAAGTTGTTCGGCTAGCCCGGCTATTCCACTGGGCTGAGCCAGCGATCTGTGCCATCTCCGTCTGCCGCCCAGCCCTCCGTTGCCCCATTGTCGGAACGGATCTGGTACCAGGTGTAGCCATTGGCTTCCTGCGGGCCGCCCATGACAGTGAACTCTTGACCCTGCGCAACCCGTGTGACGAGTTCTGCATCGGTGCCGGGGGTGATACGCACGGACAGATCGCCAGTGGACATAGTGACCTGCACACGGTCGCCCACGCGTGGCGCGCGGTCAACCGTTTGCGCCTCACCTACACGCGGGCTTAGCCATTCCGTCTCGCCATCCTTCTCGGCGGCCCAGCCTACATTGCCTTCGCCATCATCCACTTTCCACCAGCGAAAGCCTTCGGCGTCGGTTGGCCCTTCGAGCACGGCTACACGCTGGTTGGCGGGCAGCAAGAGCAGCAGGTTGCCGCTGGAGCTAGGTTGGTCGCGCATGTTAAGGCCGTCTGGGGCTACCACGCGCGCCGGCTGGCCCACGGCGATGGCTGTGCCCGGAACCGGCGTGACGGTAAAGGTGGCGGTTGGTTCTTCAACCGTTGTTTCCACCGCCACAGGCACGGGTGTGTTGCTGAGAGCAATTATGGGGGTGGCGGTTGCCGCTTCGACCACGGCTGTGTCCACCGGCGGCAGTGTCGGCGTCGGCGTCGGTCGCGGCGCAAAACTGCCACATGCCAGGGTGGGGGCCAACCAGATCAGCGATACTGCCAACACTGCCCGCAGTCGCCATGTATGGCTTAGCCCACTTCGCTTGAAATTACGCGTTTGCTCAGTCTGCATAGCGCGCGCATTATACCGCATCTCCTCCGGCTCGTCACGTTGCTGAGGGGTGCGGTTGGCATGATCTCCTACTATAACGTGATCGCTTTTAACCAATAGATATCTTCCAGGGCATTGATTTCAGCTTGGAGTTCGGGCGATGTCGGTTCATCCGTGCCCAAGGCCATGATTGCCTCGCTGCGCGGGGCGCGCCGGCCCACATGCATAAAGCTGATATTGACGTCGTGACTACCCAGCAGTGTGCCGACCTTGCCGATCATACCCGGCCGATCCAGGTGCATGGCCAGCAGCACATGACCTTGCGCCGGGAAATCCACCCACAGTTCATTGATGCCGACAATGTGTGGCTCTCCTTGTAGGATTGCACCGCGCACTGTCCAGCGCCGTGCGCCCGATGTCGCGCGCAATGTCAGCAGATTCTCGTAGGCGTACTCATGCTGGTGCTTTTTGCGTTCGATCAGGTTCATGCCGCGCCGCTCCGCCAAGAGCGCAGCATTGACCAAGTTGACACGCACCGACACCACGTCGGCCAGCATGCCTTTGATCACGGCCGCACGAATATAGGTGAGGTCAAACTCGGCCAGGTTGCCCTCCGCCGTCAGTTCGACATCGCCCATCCCTTGTGCGCCGAGCTGCTTGATAAAGCGTCCCATGCGTTCGGCCAAATTGATAAAAGGCACCAGAAAATCCAGGTCTTTAGGCGGCAGAATGGGGGCGTTGACAGCGTAGCGCGCCGGGCGGTCGTTGAGTACGTCGAGCACTTGCAGGGCCACATCCTCCGCCACCTTTTCTTGCGCTTCAATAGTACTGCCTCCTAAATGGGGGGTGAGGATAATATTGGGCACTGTGCGCAGGGGGCTGTCCGCTTGCAGCGGCTCGTTTTCAAAGACATCCAATGCTGCCCCTGCCAACTGGCCGGCGGCTACAGCCTCGGCCAGCGCCTGTTCATTGACGACGCCGCCGCGCGCTACGTTGATTAGGCGAGTTGTCGGCTTCATGCGCGCCAGCCGCTCGCGTCCGATCAGATGGCGCGTCTGCGGCGTCAGCGGCACATGCAGCGTGATAAAATCGGCCTGCTCCACCAGTGTGTCCAGGTCCACCAGTGTCACGCCGCGCTGCAGCGCATACTCCGCCGTCACATAAGGATCATAGGCGATCACGGTCATTCCCAGACCTTGGGCGCGTCGCACTACTTCCTGAGCCACACGGCCCAGACCGACCGTGCCCAGTGTTTTGTCGCGCACTTCGACGCCCATAAAGCGCTCGCGCTTCCATTGGCCGGCATGGACATGGGCGCTGGCCTGCGGCACATTGCGCGCAACAGCCATCAGCATTGCAATGGTATGCTCGGCTGCCGCCACAACGTTGCCCGTGGGTGCATTGACTACGATGATACCGGCTTGGGTGGCGGCTTCGACGGCAATATTGTCCACACCTACGCCGGCGCGTGCGATTACGCGCAGTTGTTTGCCCGCCTGAATCACTTCTTCCGTGACCTTGGTGGCGCTGCGCACCACCAAAGCATCATATTTGCCAATCATTTCGATTAGCTTTTCTTGCGACTGCCCGGTGATGACGTCTACCACCAGATTGGGCGCAGCCTGCAGCGGGGCAAGGCCTGACTCGGACATGGAGTCGCTGACCAATACTGCGAACTTTTCCTTCATAGCGGCTTCTGCTCGTTTCTAAACTGAAATAACTACATATTTTCCGGGGCGCTGACGCCAATCAGCGCCAACGTCTTCTTTAGTCCGATTTGTGCGGCGCGGCACAGCAGCAGCCGTGCATTACTCAAGGGCAGATTCTGCTCATCGACTACACGACAATCGCGATAAAAGCCGCTGAAGCTGCGGGACAGATCGAGCGCAAAATAGGTCAAGTTGTGCGGCGACAGCTTTTCGACCGCCAGTTCAATCTGCTCTTCCAGTTCCAACAGCTTGCGAATTAAATCCAGTTCGGAAGAGTGGGTTAGCAATGTGGTATCCACTTGTCCGTCGCCTGTTGTGCTTTCTGCAGCGACGAGGCCGGCGCCTGCCGCCTTCGCCACGATAGAGCAAATGCGCGCGTGGCTGTACTGGACATAGAAGACAGGATTGTCGTCAGTCTGGCGCTTAGCCAGGTCAAGGTCAAAATCAATTGTGCTTTCGGGTGCGCGGCTGAGCAAGTTAAAGCGAACGGCGTCAGCCCCCACTTCTTCCACTACCTCCCCAATGCTCAAGAGTGCGCCTTTGCGCTTGGAGAGTTTGACCTCCTGGCCGTCACGGATCAACTTGACCAAACTATAAAGCAGGATTGTGAGCCGACTGGGGTCGAGACCAAGCGCCTGCATAACAGATGCCATGCGCGGGACGTGGCCTTGGTGATCCACCGACCAGACATTGACGACATGGTCGAACTGCCGGCGCACGAACTTCTCATAGTGATAGGCGATATCGCTGGCAAAATAGGTGGGTGCGCCGGTCGAACGGATCAGCACCTCGTCCTTCTCTTTGGGGCGGTAGTTGCTGGCTAGGAACCAGACGGCGCCATCGCGTTCGGCCAGATCGCCCTGCTGGCGCAGCCGGGACATAACCAGATCGACCAAGCCATCGTCATAAAGGCTCTGTTCATAAAACCAGCGGTCGAAGTGCACGCCGAGCATTGCCAATTCCTCTTGCAGCGCTTTTAGAACAATTGTCTTGCCCAGAGGTTTCAGCGCGGCAATGGCTTCCTCGCGCGCAAGTGGGAGGAAGCGGGCGCCCTCCGCTGCAAACACTTCTTGCGCATAGCCGATTAGATATTCGCCCATATAGCCGTCAACCGGCAGCGGCTCATCCCGCCCGCAGAGTTGAAGATAACGGGCGTAGAGGGTGGCAGCAAAGAGTTGAAACTGTGTGCCGGCGTCATTGACATAGAACTCGCGCTGTACGTCATAGTCTGCCGCCTGCAGCACATTGGCCATAGCGTCGCCAAGCACGGCATTGCGTGCACCACCATAGTGGATGGGGCCGGTTGGATTGGCGCTGACGAACTCCACCTGCCAATGCTGGCCGCGCCCACGGTCAATGTTGCCGAACTGTTTCCCGGCCTGGACAATGGTTACAGTCTGCTGCTGCAGCCATCTGTCGGCCAGGCGAATATTGATAAAGCCCGGCCCGGCGACTTCGACGCTGCCCACCGGCCCGTCCGCAGCAATGTGGTCAGCGATAGCCTGGGCGATCACGCGCGGAGGGATGGCTGCTGTGCCTGTTTCAGCGGCGGCCTTGCGGGCCGCCGCTGCCGCCACCATGGCCACATTGGAACTGTAGTCGCCATGTTCGCTCTGTTTCGGGCGCAAGATTTCAATGGCCGGCAGCGCAAAGGCCGGCAGCCGTCCGGCTGCCTGGGCGCTTGCCAGTGCATTGGCGATGGTTTTTTGAATATCGTCGCGTACCATTTGCCGCTCTTTCCGATCTTACTAGCCGGGCTGATTTCACCGGGCTTAACTTATTGGTTGCTGATTGGCTAGGCGTCGGTCAGGTCGCGCCAATTCTGCCCGATCTCAATGTCTACCTTGAGCGGCACGCGCAAGGGATAGGCAGACTGCATACTATCGCGCACCAACGCAATTACGGCATCTAATTCTTGGTCCGGACATTCCAGCACCAATTCGTCGTGCACCTGGAGGAGCATACGCGCTTGGAAGCCGCCCTTTTGCAATTGGCTGTGCAGTCGAATCATAGCAATCTTCATGATGTCGGCAGCCGCGCCTTGGATGGGGGCGTTGATGGCCTGGCGTTCGGCAGCCTGGCGTTGATTGTAGGGCAAGCTTGGGTTTTTGAGTTCGGGGAAAAAGCGTTTGCGGCCCAACAATGTCATGACATAGCCCTGTTCGCGTGCCTGCGTCAGCGTGACCTCGATATACTCACGGATGCGCGGATAGGTGCGGAAATACTGCTCCAAAAAATGGCGCGCCTGCTCCGGCGTCAACTCGGTGCGGCTGCTGAGGCCAAAGGCGCTGATGCCGTAGATGGTGGCAAAGTTGATCGTTTTGCCCAAGTTGCGCTGGCTGCGCGTCACATCCGCCAGCGGCACATCAAATAAGCGTGCCGCGGTTACGGCGTGAATATCTTGATCGGCCAGAAAAGCTTCAATCAGCAGTTCTTCATTGGCCACATCGGCCAGAATGCGCAGTTCAACCTGGCTGTAATCGGCTGAGATAAGCTTGCTGCCAAGTGGCGCCATGATGGCGCCGCGAATCTCGCGCCCAATTTCGGTGCGAATAGGGATATTTTGCAGGTTGGGGTTGCTGCTGCTCAGGCGGCCCGTGACGGCCCCTGTTTGGCTGAAGCTGGTATGCACGCGGCCAGTCTGCGGGTTGACCAGAGCTGGCAGGGCATCGACATAGGTGCCGCGCAGCTTTTCCAACTGGCGATGTTCCAAGATCAGATCAATCGCCCCCCGCTGCTCACTGCTCAGTTCCTCATCCAGCAGAGCCAGCCCATCGAGCACACCGGCAGCGGTCGAGAAGTGGCCTGAGGCCGTCTTCTTTAACCCACGCGTGGGAAACTTGAGCTCCTCAAACAGCACCTGGCTCAACTGCTGAGTGCTGCGGATGTTAAAGGTATGACCGACGACCCGGTGCAGTTCGACCTCAAGCTCCAATACACGTTTGCCTAGCCTGCTGGACATTTCTTTGAGAAAATCCAGATCGAGCAGCACGCCGGCCATTTCCATATCCGTCAGCACTGGAATCAGCGGGCGTTCAATCTCCGTGTAAAGCTGCCACAGTTCGGCGGCTTGCAAGCGCGGGGCAAGCACTTCATACAGATGAATGGTGGCATCCACATCTGCACCGCAGTAGGCGGCCGCCTGCGCTGCCGGCGCCTGCTCCATGGTGATCTGTTTGCGCCCGCTGCCAATCAAGTCGGTTATCTCAGTCATCTGCCAGCCCAGCAGGTCCGCCGCCAGCGCCTTCAACCCCAGCGAACGGCTGGCCGAGTCGAGCAGCCACGCCATGATCAGTGTGTCGTCCAGCACACCGGCCACATCCAGCCCATACCGTCGCAGCACAGTCAGGTCATACTTGGCATTGTGCGCCACCTTGCTTACGTTCGGATCGGCAAACTGGGTGTGCAGTTGTGTGCGGATTTGCTCCCAATCGAGCGGTGCAGCATCGGCGTGGGCCAGCGGCAGATATGCCGCCTTTCCTTTATCCCATGCCAGGCCAAGACCGACCAACTGTGCCTGCATGGCGTCGGTGCTGGTGGTTTCGACATCAAATGAAATCATCGCGGCCTGCGCCAATTGCCCAAGCACAGTTGCCAGCGCATCGCCATCCTGCACACAGGCATAGGTAGAGTCTACCGTCTGGGTGGGGTGGTCGGCGGCATCCGCAAAAAGCGCCATCTGGCCGCGCCCCCCGCTGGTCGCCACAGGCGGCGGAGTGGTGGCTGTTTCTTCGCCCGGCAGCGGCGGCAGTTCTTTGACCAGGCTGCGAAACTCCAGCGCGTTGAACAGAGCCGTAACCGCTTCTTTGGCATAGACATCAAACCGGCAAGCGGCGGCGTCATAGACCAGCGGCAGGTCGGTGTGGATCGTCACCAGTCGTTTATTGCGCAGCACCAGATCGTGGGCATCGATCAGATTTTGCCGCGTCTTCGGGCCGCTAACGGCGTCGATGTTGGCATAGAGTCCTTCGAGGGAACTGTACTGCTGCAGAAATTTACTGGCGGTTTTATCGCCGATACCCGGCACACCTGGAATATTGTCTGAGTTATCCCCCGTCAGCGCCTTGAGGTCAATAAACTGTTGTGGTGTCAGGGCATAGCGCTCCGCTACCTCGGCCAACCCATAAATTTTGGTTTCCGGGTTGGGGCCGCCTGATGTGTAGAGAATTTTGACGTGTTCGTCCACCAACTGGAACATATCGCGGTCGCCGGTCATCACCAGCACATCCGTCCCTTCAGCGGCTGCCAGGCGAGCCAGCGTGCCCAACACATCGTCCGCCTCAAAGTTGGGATAGGTGACGATCGGGATGGCGAAGGCCGTCAGCATTTCCTCAATACGCGCCATCTGCGTGTGCATTTCGTCGGGCATGGCGTCGCGAGTCGCTTTATAATCGGGAAATTCACTGTGGCGCCAGGTGTCGCCCGTGTCAAAAGCCACCGCTACTGCGTCGGGCTTGTAGTCGCGCAGCGTACTCAACAGTTTGCGCGCAAAGCCGTAGACCGCACCTGTCGGCTCGCCTTCACGCGTGGACATGGGATTTTTGATCGCAAAGTAGGCGCGATAGGCCTGCGAATGGCCGTCGATCAGAAGAAGCGTTGGCATATGCAAGCCACCGTTTTATGCACTGCTCTAATCCACTGTTGTGGCATCATTCAATGGCCAGTTGGCCGGACTTCACCAACTCCATCACTGATTCATGTTTTAAAATGGAACGCAGGGTGCGCATCCGGCGCCCGGCGTCGAGGCGGTAGCGCCCAGCAGACAGCTCCAGGATAAAGTTTTTTTGGCTGCGGTTGGCGAGCATAATGATGTCATCTGGATTTTCCAACCAGGTGTATTCATTAGCAGCGGAAGGTTGTTGATTGGCCATAGATGTTTGCCTTCTTTTGGTTGCGGCCGCAATGCTCCAGCATTTGTGCAGAGCATTCGCTCAAAGCGCTTGCTCAGGGCGCTTACATAACGCATTGTCATTCAAGCCTTCTTATTCTACTTGGGCAATTGTCGTTTTGACAAGAAGTTGGCATGGTGGCGCTCCGGCTTGATCAACCGAGGCCGTCCCTGCCAAAGGTCGGCCCCGGCTACGGCGCCGAAGCTGGCTGCGTAGAGCAGCATAAACGGGGCCGACAACCAGCCTTCGCGCTGTGTGATGAGCACGGCGGCGAAAAGCGCATAGAGCATCATCAGCAGTTCTCCAGCCATCATGCGGTCGATGGGCAGCCGATAACCACTGCTGCGCCAGCCGTCGCCTGCGCGCTCCACGCGAAACTTGGGGGTGCGCTGAAACTCACCGCCGCTGCTGTGCAGCCCCTGCCAGACCGCCCGCGTATTGTTGAGACAGACGCCCATGCCCAGCAGTGTCAGCAAGGGCAGATAGGCCCAACGCTTCCACCAAATGCGCCGGTCCAGCCGGATTTGCCCGGCCGCATAGAGCAGCGGCGGCCCAAACGAGGTCATCCCAATCAGCGGCACAGGTGAAATCGGCGACGCCCCCAACAACAGGATGGGGGGAATGATGAGCAGCAGCGTCAAGAGCATGGGGTGGATCAGATAGTTGCCCAGGTGCATCAGGGCCGACATGCGCTGCACCAGGGGGCGTTGGCTGCCCCAGACACGGCTGCCGAGCTTGCGCAGCGTTTGCACGCTGCCTTTGGCCCAGCGGAATTGCTGGCGTTTGTAGGCGTTGACTTGGGGCGGGATTTCCGCCGGCGCGACCAGGTCATTTAGATAGATGGGACGCCAGCCGTTCAGTTGGGCACGGTAGCTGAGATCCAAGTCTTCACACAGCGTATCTTGCTGCCAGCCGCCAACGTCGTCATCTTCAATACAGGCGCGCCGCCAGACGCCTGCCGAGCCGTTAAAACCGATCAAATAGCCGGCTGTAAAGCGGGCATCCTGTTCGATGGCAAAATGACCATCGAGCGCCAGTGCCTGGCAGCGCGTGACGACGGAGTATTCACGATTGACATGGCCCCAGCGTGCTTGGACAAAGCCCACGTTTTCGGCATTGGGTGCCAAGAAATGGGGAATGGTGCGGCGCAGAAAATCGGCTGGCGGCAGAAAATCGGCGTCGAAAATGGCAATGAAGTCGCCGCTGGCCAGAGGTAGGGCGTGCGCCAGTGCGCCAGCCTTAAAGCCCCGGCGGCTGTCGCGGCGTACAATCTCGACATGGTGACCGAGGCTCTGCCAGTAGGCGCAGCGCCGGTTGACCAGGCTGACGGTATCGTCTTCCGAGTCATCCAGCACCTGGATTTGCAGCAAGTGAGGCGGATAGTCCTGGTGCACGCAGGCATCGATCAGCCGCTCCACGACATGCCGTTCGTTGTAAATGGGGAGTTGAATTGTGACGAGCGGCCAATTCTTTGGATCGGCAACCGGCGGCGGCGGCAGACAGAGACGGCTCTTCCAGACCAGCCAGGCTGAGTGCATACTATAAGAAGCAAGACCAATGGCGCACAATCCATAGACAACTTGTAAAGCAAATATGACCCACTGCTGCATAAATTGTTGTATCTCTATTTTGTTGCGGTGACGCCGTCGTATCTGCGCCGGATCGACAAAAAGAGCCGACGGAAGTCGGCTCAAACTTGCGCCATTATAGCCAATGCAAAACCCCAGGCCAAATATGCTATACTATTTTCTGTCGCTACATCCAACTGCACGCATGCTGCGTGCTCCATTCACAGACAATTTCCGTGCCGAGGAAAGGTAGTAAACCATGTGGGATCAACAACCGGCGCCGGCCATTGATGACGAGGCACTTGAACTCCTTGTGGAAATGATTGGTCCCGATGAACCGGCTGCTGTTCTAGACCTGTTGGATACGTTTCTGGAAGATTCCACGCGCCAGATTGCGGAGATGCAGCATGCATTTGCCGCCGATGATTGGGCCAATACGCATCGGATTGCCCACAGCATGAAGTCCAGCAGCGCCACATTCGGCGCATTAGGCCTTTCCAAATATTGTGAAGCTCTGGAGCGATCTGCTAAGGATAACTGCGGGAATACGCTCTGCGCCGAGCAATTGGCGCTTGTTGTCGATGAGCATGGGCGTGTCGTGGCGACGCTTACTGATTTACGCGTGCGCTTTCTAGAAGAGTAAGCCGTCGTTGCAAAGACAAAAAAGCCGGGATCCACACGGTCCCGGCTTTTGTTTTTGTGCTGTAGCGCTGAGGATTTACTCCTCGTCCACCTCTTCCTTGTGTTGGGCAATGACATCCTGCGCCAGGTGGCTGGGCACCGGTTCATAGCGATCAAACTCGGTCGTATAGATGCCGCGCCCCTGGGTCATCGAGCGCAGATCCGTACTGTAGCGCATAATTTCGGCCTGCGGCACCGTCGCCCGGATCACCGTGCGGTTGCCCTTCTGTTCCATGCCGAGCACACGCCCGCGCCGTGTGTTGAAGTCGCTCATGACATCACCCATGTATTCTTCGGGTACAGTCACCTCAATGATGTAGATCGGCTCCAGCAGCACCGGATTGGCAGCCTTAAACGCCAGTTTGAATACCTCACGTCCGGCCGTCTGGAAAGCAATGTCTTTGGAGTCGACCGGGTGTTCTTTGCCATCAAAGACCACTGCTTTGACATCCACCACCGGATAGCCGGCGATGACGCCGTTATCTAAAACGGATCTGATGCCTTTTTCAATCGACGGGAAGAAAGAACTGCTGATCGTGCCGCCAAACACCTCACTGGTAAATTCATAGCCTTGCCCGTGTGGCTGCGGGTCGAGGCGCATGTGTACCTCAGCAAACTGGCCGGCGCCGCCCGTCTGCTTCTTGTGGCGGTACATGGAAGAGGCGGACTTCGTAATTGTTTCCTGATAAGCCACCTTAGGCACCTGCGTCTCCATGTGCACGCCGTACTTGGAGGCCAGACGGTGCACCGCCACATCGACATGGGTTTCGCCCATGCCTGACAGCACTGTCTGCTTGGTGGCGGAAAGCGTTTGCGAGCGCAGCGTGGGATCCTCTTCGGTCAGAGCGTGCAGCGATGGGCCGATCTTGGCGCTGTCAGCCTGGCTGACGGGGGTGATGGCGACGGAATAGAGCGGCTGCGGATAGGGCGGCGGCTCGATCGCAAACGCTTGTTCGGGTGCAGAAAGCGTGTCGCCGGTCAGCACATCATCCAGCTTGGTGATCACGCCGATATCGCCGGCCACTAGCTCGTCGGTGTTCTGCAAATCTTTGCCGCGCACATGAAATAGATTCGCAATGCGGCTCGATCTGCCGGTGCGCGTGTCGGCCAGTTGAGCGTCCTTGCTGATTTTGCCGGAAAAGACGCGCACATAGTTCATGCGCCCGATATAGCGGTCAATAATAGTTTTAAAAACGGCGGCAGCCACGGGGCCGGCCGCGTCACTAGTTAGCTTGACCTCTTCACCATTTTTGGTGGCGATGACTGTGCGCTCATCGGGTGTAGGCACATAGCGGCGCAGGGCCTGCATCAGCCGTTCGAGACCGATGCCGCCGACGGCGGTGCCGCAGTAAACAGGTGTGATGGCGCAGTTTTTGACGCCGACATGCAGGCCGTGGCGCACCTCGTCAATGCTCAATTCTTGTCCATCGAGGTACTTCATGATTAGCTCGTCGTCGGCTTCCGCCGCAGCTTCCACGAGCGTGACACGCGCTTCTTCGGCCTGTGCTTGCAGATCGGCAGGAATGGGAGCTTCTTTGCCTTCCGGACCCAAATAAGCCTTCATCTCCATCAGGCTGATCACACCCTGAAAAGAGTCGGCTTGCCCGATGGGGATTTGAAACGGTACGATTTTTTCATCGCCCAGCGTTGCACGCAGGGATTCCACCGCCCGCGTAAAATTAGCGTTTTCCCGGTCCATGCGGTTGACAAACATCAATCGTGGCTTACCAAGCTCTTTTAGACGCTCATAGGCCAGTTCCGTGCCCACCTGGCAGCCGGAGACGGCATCGACCAGCACAAGTCCGGCTTCGGCGGCGTGTAAAGCGCTGATCACTTCGCCGATAAAATCCTGGTAACCGGGTGCATCGAGCAAGTTGATTTTGGTGTTTTCAAATTCGACAGGAATAATCGAAGCGCTGATTGAGATGCCACGGCGCTGCTCTTCCGGGTCCCAGTCGGAAACCGTGGAGCCGTCATCGACGCGCCCCAGGCGCCCGATGACGCCAGTCTTCAACAACAACGCTTCGGCGAGCGTTGTTTTGCCAGAGCCGCCGTGGCCGAGCAAGGCCACGTTGCGAATCTGCTCCGTTTTATACTTAGCCATAATGCCTCCAAACGTTGGAACGATTCAGAAAAACGAATAATGAGCAGCCGGGTGCGGCGCGGTGGAAAGCTGGACGCCGGCGCGCCGGCAGATTGACCAAACGCAAAACGCTTACGCTGCATGATTCGAGCAAGGCAAGAATGCCGGCGGCAAAGGCCAAAGACCGGTGGGTGCGCAGCGAGGCGAAAGAGTATAAGACAGCAGTCAGGGAAAAGGATCTTCTTTCACGGTCTGGCACAGTATTGTACCGAAAGGCGAAAAAACTGTCAACGTATGTAGGGTGTATTGATTCGGGGCAGTCACGTCCAGTCACGTTCAGTCACGTCACTCGATTTGCGTTAGACGCGATTGCTGCATAGGGGATTCTTCTCCTAGCGCCTCATCCACATTCTTCACCAGCCGACCGTCTGCCACCACCTGGCGCACGGCTTCAATCAGTGGATAGAGGACAGTGTCATGCTCCAGAAAAGGCGCGCAGCAGCGCAGCAGGGTATAGGCGTGGCGCGTGCCGGCGCCCAGTTGCGCGTCCGCCGGCAGGATGCGGCGGCGGAAGTCGACGCCCTGCGCGGCCGCCAGCAGTTCCAGCGCCAGAATATGCTCGACGTTGTCGTTGATCTGGCGCAGCTTCAAGCCGGCGGTGACGCCCATGCTGACATGATCTTCGACGTTGGCCGAGGTGGAGATAGTATCCACACTGGCGGGATGCGCCAACACTTTGTTCTCGGTGGCCAGCGCCGCCGCCGTATATTGGGTGATCATAAACCCGGAGTTCAGCCCGCCATGTTCGGTGAGAAAGGCCGGCAGCACATGCGCATTGCTGCTCTCGTCCGTCAGGCGCGCCAGCCGTCTTTCGGAAATGTTGCCCAGCTCGGCCATGGCAATGGCCAGGTAGTCCATGGCAATGGCCAGCGGTTCGCCGTGAAAGTTGCCGCCCGAAAGGACGGTGACAGCATCGCTTTCGTCATCTACAAACAGCAGCGGGTTGTCCGATACGGCGTTCAGCTCAATGGCCATCACCCAGCGGGCGTAGGCAATGGCATCGCGCACGGCCCCATGCACTTGCGGGATACAGCGCAGCGTGTAGGCGTCCTGGACGTTGTGCGGGTCGTGGTGGCGCGTAAACTGGCTGCCGGCCAGTAGCCGGCGCAGATAGGCGGCGCATTGCATCTGGCGGGGAAAGGGGCGCAAGGCGTGGATGCGAGCATCAAAAGCCAAATCGGTGCCGTGCAGCGCCTCCAGGCTCAGACAACCCGCGATGTCGGCGGCGCGGCTGAGCAAGGCGGCGCGCTCGCTTTCTAGCACACCCAGCGCATTCATGACCGAGGTGCCGTTGGTCAGCGCCAGCCCCTCTTTGGCGGCCAGCGTCACCGCTTCCAGGCCGGCGGCGGCCAGCGCCGCCGCCCCCGGCAGGACACGCCCGTTTACATGCGCTTCGCCTAACCCAATCAATACCAGCGCCAGGTGCGCCAGCGGAGCCAGATCGCCGCTGGCCCCCAATGATCCTTTGCAGGGAATCAACGGGTGGACGCCGCGGTTGAGCAGCGCCAGCAGCCGCTGCAGTGTCTCGAGGCGGATGCCGGAATGGCCGCGGCTGAGCGTGTTGGCACGAATGAGCAGGATGGCGCGTGTGGTAGGAATATCAAAGGGATCGCCGGCGCCGACGGCGTGGCTCATCACAATATTGCGCTGCAACTGTTCGACCTCATTGAGCGCAATCACACGATCCTTAAAAGCGCCGAAGCCGGTCGTGATGCCATAGGCGACGACATCGTCGTCGAGCAGTCGCTGCACACCCTGCGCCGAACGTTGGACGCGATTTGCGGCTGCGGCGCTGAGCTCGACGTGCGGCACGCCCCGTTGTCCATAAGCCACGGCAAGCACCTGTTCGCTGCTAAGGCTTGTCCCGTCGAGCAGAATTTCCATTTGTGCCATGCTGCCGATGCTCCAGTTGAACGTCTATACGAGATTGCCGCGTTTGATTGTCTGCGCGACCAGGTTGCGGCCAAACCAGTAGGCGAGATGGCGATAGTCGGGGGCTTTGAGCAGCAGCAGGTCGGCCTGCTTGCCCACTTCCAATGAGCCGATGCGGTCGCCCAATCCTAGGGCGCAGGCAGCGTTAATGGTGATGGCATTGAGCGCTTCGGCGGGTCTGAGCTTTTGATAGCGGCAGGCAATGGCCATGACCAGCGGCTGCGACAGGCAAGGCGCAGAGCCAGGATTGGCGTCGGTGGCCAGCGCCATCGCAGCGCCGGCTTCAATCAGTGCGCGCGCATTGGCGAAGCGGCTGCTGCCGAGATGGAAGTTGACGGCAGGCAGCACCACTGCCATTGTGGGCGAAGCCGCCAGGTGCAGACACGCAGCGGGCGGTGTAACGTCGAGATGGTCAACCGAGGTTGCTCCCAGTTCAACGGCGAGGTCGACGCCGCCTTGCGCCACGAATTCGTCGGCGTGCAGCTTGAGCGGCATTCCTTGCGCCTGGGCCGCGGTCAGAATGGCGGTTGTTTGCGCATAGTCAAATGCTCCTGGCTCACAAAAAACGTCGCAAAAAAATGGCTGAGCGGCGAGCCGAGACTGGCGATGCCACTGCACGACAGCGGGCAGCATTTCGTCTATGACCAGCCGGGTGTAGTCATCGCTGCCGGCAAGGAAAGGGGGCGGCACGGCGTGGGCGCCCAGAAAGGTGGGGACAACCTCACAATAAGGCTCGCCGGCCAGCGCAGCGATGGTCTCCAGTATTTTCAGCTCCGACTGTGTGTCCAGTCCATAGCCGCTTTTGATCTCGACCGTTGTTGTACCCAGGCGGCTCATTTCGTATAGCAAGATTCTCGCTTGTAGGACGAGTTCCGGCAGCGAGGCGGCGCGCGTGGCGCGCATGGTGCTGAGGATGCCGCCGCCTGCCTGCAAAATCTCCATGTAGTCTGCGCCTTGCAGCTTGCGTTCAAACTCGCGCGTGCGGTCGCCTGCAAAAACCAGATGTGTGTGGGGATCGACGAAGCCGGGGCAGACAGCCGTACCGGCGGCATCGATCTCGGTGGCGGCGCAGTATTCGGCCCGCAGATCTCCGCTGGCCCCAACCGCAACGATTATGCCGTCGCTGACCGCTACTGCCCCGTCGGCAATTTCGCCCACATCGTCGAGGGCTGCGCTGCGTTTGGGACCGCCGGGGCTGGCGCAGGTGACAAGCTGAGCGGCGCTGTGGATTAACAAATCGACACGCTGCATCACGGCGCATCCTTATTCAGCATTGGAATTTGTACATCGTGCGCTTTGGCAAACGCAGTTGCTTCAGGATAGCCGGCGTCGGCATGGCGCAGAACGCCCATGGCCGGGTCGCTGGTCAGCACGCGCGCCAGCCGCCTGGCTGCCTCCGGTGTGCCGTCGGCCACAATCACCTGCCCGGCGTGGATGCTGTAACCGATACCGACGCCACCGCCGTGGTGAATGCTGACCCAAGTGGCGCCGTTGACGCCGTTGATCAAAGCGTTGAGCAGCGGCCAATCGGCAATGGCGTCGGAGCCGTCGAGCATTCCCTCCGTTTCGCGGTTGGGGCTGGCGACGGAGCCGCTGTCAAGATGGTCGCGGCCGATCACGATAGGCGCTTTGACTCGCCCCTCCGCCACCAGTTGATTGAGCCGCAGCCCGGCGCGGGCGCGTTCGCCGTACCCCAGCCAGCAGATGCGCGCAGGCAACCCTTGAAACTGTACGTGCCGGCGCGCCAGGTGCAGCCAGCGCGCCAGGTGTTCGTCCTCTGGAAACAGTTCGAGCATAGCGGCATCGGTCATGTAGATGTCTTCGGGATCGCCTGAAAGCGCCACCCAGCGAAATGGTCCCTTGCCCGTGCAGAAAAGGGGGCGGATGTAGGCGGGCACAAACCCCGGATAGTCAAAGGCGCGCGCCAGCCCATTGTCAAAGGCGCGCTGGCGCAGGTTGTTGCCGTAGTCAAAAACGATAACGCCTTGCTCCTGCCAGTCAAGCAGCGCTTGTACATGCTGCGTCATCGCGTCCACCGACAACTGCACATAAGTCTGGGGATCGTCCTGGCGGAGTTGCTCCGCCTGCGCCGGCGATAGGCCAATCGGGATGTAGCCGTAAAGCGGGTCGTGCGCCGATGTCTGGTCAGTGGCCACATCGGGGCGCACCCCACGCGCCACCAGTTCGGGGAGCACAGCCGCCGCATTGCCGATGAGGCCAATGGATTTGGGGACGCCGGCTGCCAGCGCTTCGCCGGCCCAGCTCATGGCTTCTTCTAGATCTTCGGTCAGTACATCCAGTTGGCGCAACTGCAAACGGCGTTCGGCGCGCCGGCGATCCACCTCGACAATCAAGCCTACGCCTTCGTTCATTGTGATGGCCAACGGCTGGGCGCCGCCCATCTCGCCCAGTCCTGCACTCACGACCAGCTTGCCGCGCAGTGAGTTCCAACCCGCCTGGCGGGCCAGGGCGCCGAGCGTCTCGTATGTGCCCTGTAAAATGCCTTGTGTGCCGATGTAAATCCAACTGCCCGCCGTCATCTGCCCGTACATGATCAGCCCCGCCTTTTCCCAGCGGTCAAAATTTTCTTGTGTGGCCCAGGCGGGCACGATATTAGAATTCGCCAGCAGCACACGCGGGGCATCTTCATGGGTGCGCAGGATACCGACCGGCTTGCCGGACTGGATTAGCAATGTTTCGTCCGGCTGCAACTGCTCCAGGCTGCGCAGAATGGCGTCAAAACAGTCCCAATTGCGGGCAGCCCTCCCGCGGCCGCCATAGACGATCAGATTGTCCGGGTCAAAGGCTACTTCCGGGTCCAGGTTGTTCTGGAGCATACGGTAGGCGGCTTCAATGAGCCAGTTGCGGCAGGTGAGCTGCGCCCCGCGCGGCGCTCGAATGCGTCGTTGCATAAGATTTTCTCCCCAAAATGGACAAAGACGAGTTTTCTATTTGTAGTCGATTTGTGGCGTTATGGAAAATTCGGTATCATGCCGATAGGGGCCGGTGTTTGCAGAACAGTGCCCACGCCCGCCACAGTAACCGCATGGTGGGATATACCCACCAGAGGGGACAGCTACGAGCCGCTTGTGACCACGAGCTTAGCCAATCCACCCAAAGCATTTTCACTCGACCATTTACCCGCCGCCCAGCCCGAAATTCGTCTGCTGCTGATTTGTCATGCCGAGGGGCTGCAAAACCGTTATACGGAACTGATGCAAGACGGCCTGAGCGTCGTAGATGGCGGTTTGACGGCGTTAGGCTGGGAACAGACCAATCTGCTGGCGCAGTGGTTGGTGACGCACGAAACAATCGATACGCTTTACAGTGCGCCGCTGCTGCGCAGCCGGCTTACCGCCCAGCGGTTGGGCCAGACGCTTAACCTGCCGATCACTGTGCAGGAAGGTCTGCCGGGGCGTTTTGTAGAAGGCGCCGCCCTGCCGGCTGTGTGGGAGCGTGCGGTGCGCACCATTGACCAGCGGCCGGCGACGCAGTTTGTCGAACCGGCATCGATTTATGGGGAATATCTTGGCGAGCTGGTGGCTGCGTTGGACAGTCTGGTGCAGGACAATTGGGGTAAGAGTGTCGCTGTTGTGTTGAGCGCAAACGGCGTGGCCACTGCGGTGCGCCACTTTTTCGGCGCCCATGCCCTGGCCGTAAGTGCTTGCCACACGGGGCTGACTGAACTGCGCCGCTACGATGGCGTCTGGCAGTTGCTCTATGTCAACCGGCGGGAACACCTACCGGCTGCACCGCAGGCGGTTTCGCGTCAGAAAGCGGATGCCAGCCCAGGCAGCAGCGATGAGCATATTGCGGATCTGGCGGCGGTGGGACATGCCTACAGCCGCTTGACGCCGGCCGTAGCCGAAGCGCGCAGCTCGGAGCAGGGGCAGCAACTGCGCCATCTGTTGAAATTTGCACAGTTGCGCACTGACCTCTCCATTCTGGACGCCGGCTCCGGCGCGGGAGCATTGTCGATCCTCTTGGCTGAGGAGGGCGCGCGCGAGGTGGTGGGTGTTGACATCAGTCCAGTGATGCTGGAGGCGGCGGAACTGCTGCGTTTGCAGAGCAGCGCCGCCAATTTGCGTCGGGTCAGCTTTCGTCTGGCGCCCGCCCATGCCCTCCCGTTCCGCGATGAGCGGTTTGACGGCGTCATCTGTCGCCTCTTGCTAAACCACAGCCATTGGCCGCAGGATATCCTCGAAGAATTGGCGCGGCTGCTCAAGCATGGCGGCGTGCTCATCCTCGCCGACCTGCTCAGTGTGGATGATGCCGTGAAGCGTGCTACACAAAACGCCATTGAAGAGAAACGCAACCTCAGCCATGTGGCGGCGCGCAGCGCAGATCAATATCGCAAGCTGGTGATGGGCGCTGGGCTGGTGATTGAAGCGGAGCAGACCGCTACCTTTGAGCGCGAGTTGGATGAGTGGCTTGACGAAATGCAGAGTGACCAGACCGCACGCACATTGGTGCGTGAGATGGTTGAGGCGGGACTGGAAACCGACGCCGCCGGGCTGTCGGCCCGGCGGCGTGGTGACAAAATCTATTTTGAGCAGCGGATGGTTTATCTAAAGGCACGCAAACCTTAATATTAGCGTCTCCTGTCAGCGTCTCCTGCCTATCCCCTACTTGTACAACTCGCGCAGGATAATCCCTTTCTGAATCTGTGTGGTGCCTTCGTAAATCTGGTAGATTTTGGCATCGCGCATCAGTTTCTCAACGGGGTATTCCCGGCTGTAGCCATTGCCGCCGAAAACCTGCACAGCGTCGACGGCGTTGAGTACGGCAGCGTCGGCGGCATAAGCCTTAGCGACTGCGGCTTCCATCGTATTGCGCTTGCCGTTGTCGATCAGCCAGGCTGACTTCCAGGTCAGGGCGCGCGCTGCCTCTACACGAATCTTCATATCGGCCAGCATAAAGCCGACGCCCTGATAGTGATGAATGGCCTGGCCAAATGCGGTGCGCTCGCCGGCATATTTGACGGCCTCGTCTAGCGCGCGACGCGCAACGCCGGATGCGGCCGCGGCTACGGGCGGGCGGCTCTTGTCAAAGACCTTCATGCCGATCATAAAGCCGTCTCCTTCATGGCCGAGCAGATTTTCCACCGGCACTTCCACATTTTCAAAAAAGACCTGGCAGGCCTGCGCTGCGTGCTGGCCCAACTTTTCCAGTGGCTTGCTGGTGCTGACGCCGGGCCAGTCGCGTTCGACGATAAAACAGCTCATGCCGCGATGGCGGGCGCCGGGGTCTGTTTTGGCAAATACCGTAAAGTACGAGGCCACCGGCCCGTCTGTAATCCATGTCTTTGTGCCGTTAAGGATGTACTTGTCGCCTTTGCGTACCGCCGTCGTTTTGATGCCGGCCACATCCGAACCTGCATCCGGTTCCGTCATGCAGTAGGCAATGATCTTGCCTTCCTGCGTGAGACTGGTGAAATACTTTTGCTTCTGCTGCTCATTGGCTGCGATCAGCATCGGCAGTACGGCCAACTGGTTGAGCATGAGCGCCGTCTGGATGCCTGAACAGCCATACGCCAGTTCTTCACCGACAATACACTCTTCCAAGACATTGGCCCCGACCCCACCGTACTCTTCGGGGATATTGAGGTTGACCAAGCCGACTTTACGCGCCTTGTTGAAAATATCCCACGGCCACTCGCCGCTGCGGTCGTAATGTTCCGCCTGCGGAATAATCTCTTTGCGGGCAAAATCGCGCGCAAGGTTTTGCAGCATCAGATAATCTTCAGACAGCTCAAGCTGCAAGCCGGATTGGATTTCAGGCATAGTCGCTAACATGTCGCTTTTCCCTTCGTACGTACCGGTTTGTCCAGATGGGTCACAAACTGCATCTGCCTTTATTCAAGCCAAACAAGATTCTGGAACTGTTTTGAAGCTGTTGGAGTGAGTGACTTCAGCCGGTCGGATTAATGAGTTTCGCACGCGTCAGGCGCACTAGATCTTTTACCGGCAGCAGAACATTGGCGCCGCGCTGCCCGGCGCTGACTGCGATCGACTCAAATTGATTGGCTTGCTCGTCCAGATAAACATCAAAGCCCTTGTTGATCAGCGCCAAAGCGCTGATGCCGCCTGTTTGCAGGCCCGTGAGCCGTTCCGCCTCGGCGTGCGTCGCCATCTTGACTTTCTTGGCGCTGACAGCCTTGGCCAGCACCCGCAGTTCCAACTGGTCCGGCCCCGGCACAATGACCAGCAGCGGTTTGCGGCGCGGCTCATCCGTCTGCACAACCAACGTTTTAAATACCTGCCGCGGCGGCAGGCCGACGGCCGCGGCTACTTCTTCGGCTGAATGTACACCCTGGTCATATGCATAGATAAGCAGTTGATACGACACCTTCTGGCTGTCCAAATAGCGCGTCACATTGTTTTTGAATTCCATTTGACAATTCCTTCTTGGCAATCGACAATTTCGTTATGCTTGATCTGCTGTCTAACCGCTTTGTGCTGACCTCAATTGTTGCTTTGCTTCTGCTTTTGGTTTTGGCTGTCGTGGCCGCACGCGTACAGGCAAGGCGGCGCAGCCAGGTGCTCTTGGGACTGCTGAACGAGAGCGCCCGCGGCCAGGTTGTCTTACTGCGCGGGCCGGACGCCGGCGGTTTTGTCGGCGCCATACAGCCGCCGCCGGAGCCGTTTCTGCATTTTGTCGTCGACTATCGCTTTGCGCAAACATATGACTTGGTGGGGCAACTGCTGAACCCGCTCACGCATCATGCCGAGCGCTTGCTGTTTGTCGCCAAACTGCCGGTGCGGCCGGCAGCAGAGTTGATCTGGCAAGCGGGACAGTCGCCGGGCCGGGCACTAGGACAGCGTGAACGCAGCCAGTTGTGGGTGCTGCGCCGGCTTGACTTCATCAACGTCCAGTATGCCGTGCGCGGGGCGAACACCGGCGCAATCGAACATGTATTCCTCGACTTGCAAACCCGTTTTCGACCTTTTTTGGTCAAGATCAGTGTGCAAGGCGATGCTGACCCCGAATGTACGGTGGTTCTGCAACTGGCGCGCTTTAATTTGCAGGAACTGCCCGCCCTTATCACCAGCCTGCGCGCCGTGGGCCGCGCTGCACTGCGTAATTAGTGTTGTTACTCTGCGGGAAAACGCACTGTGATGCGCAAGTCTACAGATTGCAGCACAGGGAGCAGTTGGGTTTGCAGAAGTTGGTAGGCGTCAGCCTGTTCCGTGCTATCGAGCGTCACCAGCCCAAAGCGAACCAGTAGGGAGAGCAAGGTGCTGAAACCGCCGCCGGACCAACTCAGATAAGGAAGCTCCTGCTCGCCGACGGTGAGGTGGATGCCGTCGCTGTCTGTCCACAATGTCACTTGGTTGATGCCACTTGCCGCCGCCCCCTGCACCAGGTCAGGATTGAGACGCAGATAACCGAAGGGCAGGCCAGTCAGCGCCTGCCACTGCGTATCGGAGATTCCTTGCACTGTCCAGGCGCCATCGGCGCTGTAGATGACGGGAATCTGCATGACGGGTGAGACGCTGAGGCGTTCCTGAGCGACTTGCTCACTTGCCAGTGCAAGCTGTGCATCGGCCTGGTCGTCTTGCAGAGACAAAGAAGACGGCTCGGCGTTTATAGGTGGAAAATGCACCGCCAGGCCAATGCCTACGTTGGTCACCGTCGCAACCAGCTTGCCCCATGCGCCGCCTGAGCCTGTCAGCGGCTCCAGCAGCGCCAGCAAATTGCTGAGCGAATTTTGATCCCACACCAGTGTAGGTAAGGGCTGATCGTTGACGAGAATCCGCAGGCCAGTAGGTGTGTTGCTCATTTGCACAGTTTGGACGCCGGCCTGCGCCAGTTGTGTGATGGTCGCCGGGTTTAGGGTTAATTGGCTGAGCAGCGCCGGCGGTGTCAGCGCCGGCAGTTGGCTCAGCGGCGTACCGCCCAAACTGGGGACGCCTTGCGCGTCATAAGTGATGACAAGCGCGGGCAAATCGAGCAGCAGAGAGGGATCAAAAGGGGCCGGTGGAGCCGCCGCAACTGTTTCGCCCGCCCCGCTGCGCGCGCCGCAGCCGGTTGCAGCGAGGGCCGCCAGCAGTAGAAGCAGCAGCCATGTCACCTTCCCAACTATTTTTGGCTTGTGGAGCATGGTCTTTCCTCCGGGCTGGCTGGAATTGCTGCGCTAGTCCGGCGCAGCTAGGGCGATTTTAATGCCCCCGCTCTGGCATTGTCAATTATCCGGCAAGCGGTGCAGCGACTGCATGTCAGCGTATGGCTGCCGGTTTCGGTCAATTCGCATCTGCACCGTATAATGATTGGCTATGTCAAATAACCTGGCCCCAATGGCTGTACAACCATCTCCTGCACCTGACAACACGCAGCCGGCGCTGAGTGTCACAACTGCCGGCGACCTGGTGCTGCTGATCTCCTCCGACCAAAAACGCTATACCTTTCGTCTGCAGCCGGGACAGACGATGCATACCCATTTCGGCGCGCTGCGTCACGACAATCTGATCGGCGTAGCGTGGGGCAACGCGGTGCAGAGCCACGACGGCCACCGCGCGCTGCTGCTTGCACCGGGTCTGCCTGATCTGATTCGGCAGTTGAAGCGCAGCACGCAGATCATCTACCCCAAAGACGCAGCCTATATTGTACACCGGCTGGGGCTGCGCGCCGGCAGCCATGTCATTGAGGCGGGGACCGGCAGCGGCGGCTTGACCACAGCACTGGCTTGGGCAGTGGCCCCGACCGGCATTGTGCACACGCATGAAGCGCGTCCCGATATCTACAATGTAGCGCGGGACAATTTAGAGCGCGTGGGGATGCTGCCCTATGTGCGCATGCACCAGACTGACATCGAAAATGGCTTTCAGGCAAGCGACGCAGATGCGTTGGTGCTCGACGTGCGCGAGCCGTGGCTTTATCTGGCCCACGTACGGGACGCGCTGCGTGTGGGCGGTTTCTTTGCTGCGCTGGCGCCGACGGTCAACCAGGTGATGGAATTGCTGCGCGCGTTTGAGGTCCATCATTTTGCCGATGTGGCGGTAGAAGAACTTTTGCTGCGCCCTTACAAGCCCACGCCTGAGCGGCTGCGGCCCGACGACACCGCTATCCCGCATACCGGTTTTCTCATCTTTGCTCGTCCGATTGCGATGGAAGAAGAGATGGGACAGTGGCAGCAGCGTGAGCGCCAACGCTATGAGGCGCGTCTCAAAGCGCGTGCGCAACTGGAGGCGCAGGCTGAGCAGCGCGCAGCCGAGCGCGCCGACGGCGGAAAAAAGTATCCGCGCTTGCCGCTCCCCTAGGCGCAGCTACGCCAGCAGATTCGTATAGAAATCAACCAATCGTTGGGCTAAGTGTCGCCAGTTATAGTGCTGTAAGAGATGCGTGCGCGCGGCTGCACCCAGTGCTGACTGCTGCGGCGGCTGTGTCAGCACTTGCTCTACGGCAGCGGCGAATTGGCTGGGGGTGGCCTCAGCCCCCAC